>JBAZGP010000115.1:0-6324 GCA_041652835.1 Lutibacter sp.
AACTTGTTATTTTTGTTGACTAACATTTTAAAAATTTAATTTTACAAATAAACAAGAAATTTATCAAATTTCCTGTTTATTCAAACAAAAAAAGACTGCCTTTTCAGGACAGCCTTTTTTAAACTAATTAACCAAAAAAATTATTTACTGAAAGTATAAGTAAGTCCAAGCATAACCATACTTGTAGTCATATCATAACCAACTTTTGTTCCAGGAACTTTGCCATAAGGATCTGATGCAGATACCATCGATGGACTTAACAACGTTCCCTCAGTTTTTCCGTCACTTGTTCCATAATGAAATACACCGTTTAACATAAAGTTAGTGCTAAGAGGGTAACTTGTTCCAAATTGGAATGCGTTTTTAATAACTGCTGTTGCAGGAGTTGAAAAGAAAGCCAATTCATCGTCAATCGGGTTACCACTATAAGTATAACCAACTCTTAAAGGTAATTTTTCAATTCCTTTATATTGTAAACCAACTGAAATAATGCTAATATTTTTCCATCCAAAACCTTTTACAGATCCTGTAGGATTCCATCCTTTTTCTGAAAAACCATCAGTATTCTCATAATCCACATATCTATAATCTACAGCCAAATCAAATGTTTTATTCGAATAACCTACACCAAATGATATGATTGCAGGGTAATCCATATTAAATGATGTTTTTGGTGCTGGATCTCCATTTACATAGGTATTTTTAAATTCTAAATCATCAAATTTTTGATTGGTTTTATAAGAAGCTCCTAATTTAATTCCGCTGGGCGAATTATAAAATAACCCAAATTGAGCGCCATAACCAATTGCAGAAGCGTTATCGCTTGTAGGATAGCCTCTATCACCAGGTGCACCAGCAGGAGGTGTAAAATCTGGATTTGCTGTTGGGTTTGGCGCCAACTCCAATGCTGCATAATTAATTGTTGGCTGAACGCCTATTGACAATTGATCTGTTAATTCATAAGCCCAGGCAAATCCAACTTGCAATAGCATATAATCTGATTCTAGGAGACCAAAACCACCTGCTTGTTGAGGATAGTTTATAGGATTGGAATTTAAGGTAGGGTTAAAATTTGGACTCATCGGATTATTTGCCTCTTCAGGGAATGTTACTCCAAAACCACTAATTCCAAAAGCTGAAACCCCAAAGGTGTGTTTACTTCCTTCTTTTCCATATACAAATGCCAATGCTGGCATAGCCGAAACACCTCTGTCATCTTTTGTAGTTCCTGAAACAGCTGGAGAACCAGGTCCCATCATTCCGGCAGGTAAACTGGAACTTAATTCTGGCGATGAAAAGAAAGCGCCAATATCAAAGTTAATTATTTTACTGTCAAATACAGAAATTGCTGCAGGATTCCATTGTAAAGCGCCACTAATATCTAACGGTTGTGCTGTTGCAGCGCCACCCATAGACATGTTTACGGAACCTACACCTTGCATAATATGCCCAGCTTGTGCAAAAACCGATGAGGTTAAAAGTACCAATACTAATTTTAAAATGTTTTTCATAATTTTGACTTTAATTTAATGTTCTTTTTTTTAAACATTTGTTACATTCTTATGTAACATTTGTTACATGTTAATTTATATATATTTATATAACATTGAACAAAATTAGCGAGTATCAAGAGTAAATATGCTGACATTTATCAGCAAAAGTTTTGAAATTAAAAATACATCGAATAAATTTGACAATATTTAAATAAATTATGGAATACACAAAAATTATGGAGTTGCTGAGTTATACAATTCCTTCTGCTGTCACAGGTTTAGTCGCATATTATTTTTTTCTGAGTCATACCAATAATGAAGAAAAAAAAATGAGATTAACGCTTTTAATGAAAAATCAAAAACAGTCGTTGCCCATCAGGTTACAAGCTTATGAAAGAATGGCTTTATTTTTGGAACGCATAAATCCCACAAAATTGGTATTAAGGATAACTTCAGTAAACAATGATGTTAATGCCTATTCCCAAAGTTTAATTAACACTATTGAGATGGAATTTGAGCACAACCTTACGCAGCAAATATATATCTCAGAAAAGTGCTGGAGTGTAATTATGGCTTCAAAAAATGCAACCATTTACATTATCAAAAAAACTGCTGAAGAAGAAACTGTTACCAACGCACAAGAATTGCGGGAAGCACTTATAAAAAGAATTTTAAATAGTGCTGCACCATCTGATACGGCGCTGGCTTTTATTAAAGATGAAGTGCGAAATTTTATATAAAAAAAATAATTTAGTTTAAAACCGAAAATACTATTGACGGAATCAAAAAACAATCTGCTTCCCAATTTCTTAAAATCTTATACGCATTGAATATTTAAATGATTTCATAACAAAAAAAAGAGCATAAAAAAACCCTCATTTAAAAATAAATCAGGGTTTTTAACGAAAGCTTTAATCTCTTTTTGCTTTCTTATCTCTTTTTGCTTCCTTTTTTTCCTTTGCCGTTTTAAGCGGTTCTTTTTTGACGTTTTTCTTTGCGTCTTGACTTTTTGCCATAATGAAATGTATTAAAGATTTATTTTAAGTTTTCAATCAAGTAAAAGTAAAAAAATATTTTTGATTTGTGTTCATAAAATCAAACGAAAACTAAAGTCCATAAAAAAACCGCAAAAGCGGTTTTTAATAAATTTTTCTACAATAGGTTTATTTGGCAATGCTTACCGACCTGGTCTCCCTGATTACTGTAACGCGAACCTGCCCAGGATATGTCATATCATTTTGTATTTTTTGTGAAATGCTGAAAGAAAGTTCTGCAGCTTTGGCGTCAGTCACTTTTTCACTTTCAACAATTACACGCAATTCTCTTCCTGCCTGAATAGCATAAGCCTTTTGAACGCCAGAAAATCCCAAAGCAATCTCTTCCAAATCTTTTAAACGTTGAATGTAAGAATCCAAAATTTGACGGCGTGCGCCTGGTCTAGCTCCTGAAATGGCATCACAAACCTGCACAATTGGCGCAATAAGTGTTTTCATTTCAATTTCATCGTGGTGAGCACCTATGGCATTGCAAATTTCAGCGCTTTCATTATATTTTTCTGCCCATTGCATTCCCAATAAGGCGTGAGGCAAGTCGCTTTCCAATTCCGAAACTTTTCCAATATCATGTAACAAACCGGCTCTTTTGGCCATCTTTGCATTTAACCCCAATTCTGCAGCCATTAAACCACACAAATTAGCAACTTCACGTGAGTGTTGCAATAAATTTTGACCATAAGAAGAACGGTATTTCATTCGCCCAATAGTCTTAATAAGTTCAGGATGTAATCCATGAATTCCCAAATCAATTACCGTACGTTTTCCAATTTCAATAATTTCCTGCTGAATTTGTTTTTCAGTCTTTTTTACTACTTCTTCAATACGTGCAGGATGAATTCGTCCGTCGGTAACTAAATTATGCAACGCCAAACGGGCTATTTCTCTTCTTACTGGATCAAAACAGGATAAAATAATCGCTTCAGGAGTATCATCCACAATAATTTCAACACCCGTCGCAGCTTCCAATGCGCGAATATTTCTTCCTTCCCTACCTATAATTCTTCCTTTTACATCATCAGATTCTATATTAAACACAGAAACACAGTTTTCAACAGTTTGTTCTACACCAATGCGTTGAATGGTATTTAAGATCACTTTACGTGCCTCTTGCTGTGCTGTTAATTTAGCTTCTTCAATAGTTTCCTGAATACTGGCCATTGCATCTGACTTGGCTTGTTCTTTAAGTGAAGAAATCAATTCTTTTTTCGCATCAGCAGCAGATAAACCCGAAATAACTTCAAGCTGATCAACCTGTTTTCGGTGAAGTTTGTCAACTTCTTCGGTTCTGCGGTCATAGTATTCTACTTTTTTATCGTATTCACTGATTTTTTCAACGATATCAAGATTCAGCTTTTTATTTTTATCGAGCTCTAGGGATATTTGAGACTCTTTATCACGTGCGCGCTTTTCTGCCTCAGCAATTTTTCTGTCTCTGGCAATAATAACCTTTTCGTGTTCAGATTTTAACTCAATAAACTTTTCTTTGGCCTGTAAAATTTTATCTTTTTTTGTTCCTTCAGCCTCAATTTGCGCTTCTTTTAAAATGGTTGCAGCTTCCTTTCTCGTATTTCTTAAAATTTTGGTGGCCTTCGTTTTTTCTAACGTCTTAGCTATCACATAGCCAATCGCTAACCCTATTGCTATACCAACAATAATTGGCATTATATATTCTATCATATTTCAGTTTTAGATATAAAAAAACCTACATTAGAGAGGTTCTGTAAACTCCTTTAAACAAGTTTAGGATTAACCAATTGGTCAAGGATCCGTTTAAAACGGCTTGCTTTCGCAACTAAGACTTATCCTTTATAAAGGTATAATGTTGAGTTTAACAAACAATAACTAATGTAGGCAGTATTATTATTATTTTATTTAAAGAACTTATTTTTCTAACTGTGCATCAATTAACGCACCTAATTTACTAATTTTTTCTGTCACTTCAGCCATATCCTGATTAATATTAATGGCATTAATTTCAATAAGTGAAGCAAATTGTAAAGCACACATGGCCAATACATCTTGTTTATCGCTTACCGCATAATTCTTTTCAAATTTAGTAACCAAATCATTAATGTGTTTCGCCGCTTTTCGCATACCCTCCTCTTCATTGGCATTTTTCACGTTAATTGGATATACCCTTCCAGCAATAGTTACTTTTATTTTTAAAGATTCTCCCATTTTAAAAATCTTATTCACTTAGTTGAACAATGCAAGTGTCAATTTCTCGAATTAACGCATTTATTTTAAGTTTTGTTTCCCTTCTGTCTTCTTTACTGCCCTCAATTGTTTTAGCAATTTTTAATGTTTGGTACTTTTTTTCAATCACATTAAAAAGCTGCTTTTCTTCTGCCAATTCATTCTCTAACAACGCAATTTTATTGAATAAAATCTCATTTTCTTCTTTCAAAAAATTATAATTTTCTATAAGTGTTTTAAGCTTATCTTCAACCAAATTAACAACTTGTATTATAGAACTCATCTGCTTTAGAAAAAAAAACTATAAATGCAAAGTTAGTGCTAGTAACGCAATATTACAACTGTTTTTTTTGCATTTTGTAAAAAACTTCGATTCTTTGGTGCTAAATGATTAAAAATTTAAACTTTATAAAAAATATAATTTAGTATTTTAGCAAAAACAAATAATAATATCCGTGAAAAAATTTATAGTCATTTTAGCCTTATGCTTCAACATTTTAGTTTTCGGACAGGCAAATGTTACCATGCAAAATACCTACCCAACCAATTATTTTGGAAGCCCGTTAGATATTCCCTTAATTTTAGCTGGAACTTTTGGTGAATTAAGACCCAATCATTTTCATGCGGGATTAGATCTAAAAACGGAACAAAGAGAAGGCTTAAATGTTTGCGCATCGGCGGAAGGCTATGTTTCCCGAATAAAAATTTCACATTGGGGTTATGGAAAAGTGATTTATATTGCACATTCCAATGGTTATACAACAGTTTACGGGCATTTACAAAAATTTAGTCCGCGTATTGAAGCCTATCTCAAAGCGCAACAATACAAAAATGAAAGTTTTGAAATTCAGATTTTTCCTTCCGCCTCGGAATTGCCTGTTTCAAAAGGTGAAATTATTGCATTAAGTGGCAGCACAGGCGGATTTATTGGTCCTCATTTGCATTTTGAAATTAGAGACACTTCAACCGAAAAAACAATTAACCCATTTCTTTTTGGAATTCAAATAAGTGATCGTAAACGACCAACAATTACTGGTTTAGTGGGCTATTCTTTAGATAAAGATTCTCAAATTAATCAGGTTAACATTCCATTGCAACTTTCATTCAAAAAATTAAACAATGGAGATTTGCTTGCCGATAAAATTAATGCGTTTGGAAAAATTGGTTTTGGCGTAAATGCCTACGACCAACTGGATAATGCCATCAACCAAAATGGATTATATAGCTTGGAACTCTCCGTAAATGGAGAAAAAGTCCACGAATTCAGGGCAAGCGTGCTTCCTTTTACTGAAGATAGGTATATCAACTTACTTATTGATTATGAGCGATTTGCAAAAACAGGCCAGCGCATTCAAAAATGTTTTGTGGAGCCTTCAAACAAATTGAGTATGTATTCACCTTCCATTACTAAAGGTTATTTAACTATTGAAGACAAAAAATCTTATACTATTGATATCATTGCAAAAGATTTTAGTGGCAACCAACAAAAAATATCTATTCCAATAATCGGAAAAAAAGATAGTATTTTAGTTCGAAAAACAGAAACTGAAACGCCCTATAAAATTAATTGTGCACAATTT
>JBAZGP010000115.1:6334-9522 GCA_041652835.1 Lutibacter sp.
GAGTTCACAAAGGATGGAATCACCATCGCTTTTCCAAAAAACACATTTTATAACGATTTGTGGCTGGATTTTGAAGTAAAAGATGGTGTTGCAAAAGTGCATGAGCCAACAGTGCCTATTCATAATAATTACACCATTACTTTTGACGTTTCTAATTATACTGAAGATGAAAAGAAACAATTATATATAGCTTCCATCAACAAAAAAGGAAATGCAAGCTATGAATCCACAGTAAAAAAAGAAACTACATTTTATGCTTCCACAAAAAAATTAGGAAAATTTGAATTGCGTTCCGACAAGGATGCACCTAATATTCAACTGCATAATTTCAAAGACAACCAATGGTTGACTAATCATGAAACGTTGAAAGTTAAGATTTTCGATTATAAATCGGGTATAAATTCTTACAGAGGTGAAATTGACGGACAATGGATTTTAATGGAATTTAATCCTGCAACCTCTATTTTAACTTACGATTTTAATGATAAGACTTTTACTGAAGCCAAACATGAATTTAAAATTGTGGTCACAGACAATGTTGGAAATACAAATACCGTTACGGCAACATTTTTCAGAAAAATATAAAAGCACATGCTAAAAATCGCAACGCTCACTTTGTGTTTTTTATTGGCAACAACTCTTATAACGGCTCAAACGGCAATTGTTAAGGGCGTTTTAAAAACCAGTAATAAAATACCTATTGAAGGTGCTACAATTACTTATTTAAACAATGGAACAACTTCCGATGAAAATGGGGAATATACCTTAACCGTACCCGCAAATATTGAAATTACACTCCTGTTTAGTCATATTTCATACCACACTTTACAAAAAAAAGTAACGATTTCAAAAAATAGCATTTTCCAATTTTCGCCGCTATTGGAACCTAAAGTTGAGGATATAAAAGAAGTCGTTGTGAAAGATACTAAAAAAGAGCCTCAGGGTTTTATTACGGTTAATCCCAATGATGTTGCTAAAATTCCAGGAGCAAATCAAGGTGTTGAGAATGTATTAATGACTTTACCCGGTGTTAATAACAACAACGAATTGAGTACACAATACAATGTACGTGGTGGAAATTTTGATGAAAATTTGGTATATGTAAACGGAATTGAAGTATATAGGCCATTTTTAGTGCGTTCGGGACAACAAGAAGGTTTGAGTTTTGTAAACAGCAATATGGTGCAAAATGTTAATTTTTCAGCAGGTGGATTTCAAGCAAAATATGGCGACAAGCTTTCTTCGGTTTTAGACATTATCTACAGAACGCCAACAGCATTTGCAACCACTTTAAATGCAAGTTTGCTGGGCGGAAGTGCAACTGTTGAAGGACTTATGTTTCAACAAAAATTAAGTGCTATAATTGGCGTAAGATACAGGGATAATAGTCTGTTTATTAACAGTATGGATGTTGAAACTACAGCAAAACCTAATTTTACCGATGCGCAAACCTACTTGTCTTATACTGTAAATTCAAAGTTGAATCTTGATTTTTTAGGAAATCTTTCGCTCAACAATTACAATTTTACGCCGCAATCCCGAAGAACAAGATTTGGAACAATCAGCAATCCTCAGGAATTGATTGTGTATTATGACGGACAGGAAAAAGACAAGTTCGAAACTGTATTTGGCGCTTTAAAAGGAGTTTACAAGGTAAATGAAAATTTGAATTTAAGTGCAATAACCTCCATCTATCATACCGTTGAAGAAGAACATTACGATATTTTTGCCAATTATAATATTGGACAGGTAAATAGCGATTTTGGTTCCGACAATTTTGGGAAAGTTGATTCTTTTGAAGGAATTGGCTCACAATTAAGTCATGCACGCAACGATTTGGACGCTTTAATCAGCAATGCTGAAATAAACGGCACTTTTAAAAAAAATAGCCATCAAATAGATTTTGGCATCAAATATCAAAATGAAGATATAAAAGACCGCATAAAAGAGTGGGAAGTTATTGACTCTTTGGGATTTAATGTTCGCCCGCAAGATTTTTCATCGAACAACCAACCTTACGAACCTTTTACAGGTGAACTACTTCCTTTTCAAAGCATTAGTGCCAAAAATTACACAAAAATAGATCGGTTGGTTTGGTTTGCGCAATACAGTAAAAATGCCTTTTGGAACAATCATAAAATTTGGTATAATTTGGGGATTCGCTCTCACAATTGGAATGTAAACGATAAGAATTCACCAAATGCAAATCAAATTATTTACAGTTTGCGTGGCCAATTTTCCATAAAACCCGACTGGGAAAAAGACATGCTTTTCAGAATTTCAGGTGGAATGTATAACCAACCGCCGTTTTATAAGGAACTTAGAAACCATAGTGAAAATGTTGTTCCCACGGTTGATGCACAAAAATCGATACAAGTTGTTTTAGGAAACGATTACAGTTTTAAATTATGGGAAAGACCATTTAAATTGATTTCTGAAATTTATTATAAATATTTAACCGATGTAAATACGTACACAGTAGATAATGTAAAAGTAAGATATAGTGCTAACAATGATGCAGTTGCTTATGCTACCGGCTTAGATTTAAGATTAAACGGCGAATTTGTTCCCGGTACGGAAAGTTGGGTAAGCATCGGGTTTTTAAAAACGGAAGAAAATAAAAACAATCAAGGTTATATTCCCCGTCCAACAGACCAGCGTTTTAAATTTGGCATGCTGTTTCAAGATTATGTTCCTAATATTCCAAACATTAAAATGTATTTAAATTTGGTTTTTAATACCGGTATTCCCGGTGGCTCTCCCTCCTATTCAGATCCTTATAAATATCAAAACCGGCTCAATGCCTACAAAAGAGCCGATATAGGAATTTCCTATGTTTTTACGGATGCAAAAAACCAATACCAAGTTGGCTGGCTACGCAATTTTAAGGAATTATCCGTCGGATTTGAGATTTTCAATATGTTCGATGTCCAAAATGCCATTACAAATACTTGGGTGCGCGATGCATATTCAAAACAGTTTTATGGCATTGCAAATTATATGACACCGCGAGTATTGAATATAAAAATGGACGTGAAGTTTTAGTTTGTTGAATTATATTGCTATTTGGTTTAGAATATTGGTTTTATTGGATTACCAAACACATCAGTTGTGAAACTTGTATCCAGATAGATATCGCAATTGGGCATTCTTTCTTTTAAAAGAAAACCTTTTTCTTCTATGTTTTT
>JBAZGP010000116.1:0-4847 GCA_041652835.1 Lutibacter sp.
ATTTTAAAAGACTAAAGCGTAAAGCGAATAGCAAAAAAAAGCTGTCTTGATAAAACACTCAAAAAACAAACAACTAAAAGTTTTCGCCTTTTTATTTTTGTTTTTTTGATTTTCTTTTCGCTTTCCCTCTTCGCTTTTCACTTTTCGCTATTCGCTATTCGCTATTCGCTTTTCCCTATTCGCTTTTCGCTAATCACCTAATTTTTCTCTTCTTTCTCCGGAACAGGATCATATCCATGTCCGCCCCAAGGGTTGCAGCTCACAATTCGTTTTATTGACAACCAGCCTCCTTTAAAAATGCCATGTTTTCGCAAAGCTTCTAAAGTGTAACTTGAACATGTGGGCGTATATCTACAACTTGGCGGCAAATAAGGCGAAATTGCAATTTGGTAAAATCGAACCAACCAAATAAACGGAATCGCCAATATTTTAGTGATTGTTTTCAAATTAATTTACGGAAAATGTTGTTCCTTCTTTTCCGTCTTTAAGCTGTACACCAATAAATGCAAGTTCATCGCGGATTTTATCTGAAAGCACCCAATCTTTATTGTCACGAGCAATTTTACGCATTTTAATTAGCATTTCAACAACGCTATTTAATTTTTCGCAAGCATTTTGCTCGGGTTCATTTTGCAAACCCAAAACATCAAAAACAAAAGCATTCATAGTTTCTTTAAGCTTTTTTAAATCCGCTGCAGATATTGTTTCTTTTTTATCAATTAATAAATTTACATATTTCACCCCATCAAATAAGTTGGCAATTAAAATCGGACTGTTAAAATCATCGTTCATAGCTTCGTAACATCTTTGTTTCCAATCTTCTATATCTATGGATGATTTTTTATTAATTTCAATTTTATCTACATTATTTATGGCCTCCATTAATTTTATATGCCCTTTTTCAGAAGCTTCCAAAGCATCACTTGAAAAATCCAGCACGCTTCGATAATGTGCCTGCATCATAAAAAACCGTACGACACTTGGTGAAAAAGCCTTACTTAAAATTTTATTTTCCCCAGTAAAAATTTCATTGGGTAAAATATAATTTCCTGTGGACTTTGCCATTTTCTGACCGTTTAAAATCAACATATTTGCATGCATCCAATAATTTACGGGATTCACCTTGTTTTTCACTTTAGATTGTGCGATTTCACATTCGTGATGCGGAAACTTTAAATCCATTCCACCGCCGTGAATGTCAAATGTTTCTCCTAAATACTTGGTACTCATTGCTGTACATTCCAAATGCCAACCTGGAAAACCTTCACTCCAAGGCGAAGGCCAGCGCATAATATGTCTTTCCTCCGCTTTTTTCCAAAGCGCAAAATCTTGCGGATTTTTCTTTTCAGATTGCCCATCCAATTCCCTTGTATTGTGAATGGATTCTTCAATATTTCTGCCTGAAAGAATTCCGTAGTGTTCTGTTTCATTGTATTTTAACACATCAAAATACACAGATCCATTTACAATATAAGCCATTCCTTTGGCTAAAATATCTTTAATTATTTCAATTTGCTCTACTATATGTCCAGTTGCAGTTGGCTCAATACTTGGTGGCAAATTGTTTACTTTTCGCATCGTTTCATGAAAATCGACCGTGTAGCGCTGCACCACTTCCATAGGTTCAATTTTTTCTATACGCGCTTTTTTTGCAATACGGTCTTCGCCTTCATCTGCATCGTTTTCCAAATGTCCGGCATCGGTAATATTCCGCACATAACGCACTTTAAAACCCAAATGTTTTAAATAACGAAAAACCAAATCAAACGACATAAACGTTCTTACATTTCCCAAATGCACATTGCTATAAACTGTTGGTCCGCACACGTACATTCCAACATTTCCTTCAACAATGGGTTTGAAAATTTCTTTAGATTTACTTAAAGAATTGTATATTTTTAGCTGATTTGTTTTGTATAATTCCATTAAATTTTCGCTTAATTTGAAGATGTAAATATACTAACAAATCTTTAATGTAAAAATATAACAGACCCTGCTTATTTAAGTCTTATAAACTAAAGAAAAAAGCTCCATAATTATTTAACTGATAACCAGTCAATTCACAACTGAAACATTATTTGAGATGAACTGCTTATATCTCAATAATTAAATTAAATTTACCGCATTATTTGTTTCAATGAATAAATGATTTCAATTTGAGTTTATAACACATTAATGAACTATCCAACCAGCATTAAAAATAATGTTTGCATTGTTATTCCCTGCTATAATGAAGAAAAGGGTTTAGCAGTGCCGGAATACAGTCACTTCATTGAAGAAAATCCGACTGTCATCATATGTTTTGTTAATGATGGTTCATCTGACAATACGCTGAACATTCTTGAAGGTTTAAAAAATAGCTTTCCAAAACAGGTCATTGTTCATTCTTATGAAAAAAATATTGGAAAAGCTGAAGCCATAAGAAGCGGTTTTCACAATTGCCAAAATAATTACAACTTTGATTATATTGCCTATTTGGATGCTGATTTGGCAACTTCATTAGAAGAATGTTTGACAATGACCGCCTATTTAAACGACAAAATAACTTTTGCTTTCGGCTCCAGAATAAAAAGAATTGGCGCTGAAATTGAAAGAAGTTACTACCGATTTTTTATTGGAAGAATTATAGCCACCGTTATTTCCTATATTTTAAAGTTGAATGTTTACGACACACAGTGCGGATGTAAAGTTTTTTCAACCGCATTGGCTGAAGAAGTTTTTAAAGATCCTTTTGTTTCCAAATGGCTGTTTGATGTAGAAATTTTTGATAGAATCATTAAATTTTATGGTAGAGATCAAGTGCTAAAAAAAATGCTGGAAGTGCCTTTGGTAAAATGGATAGATAAAGGCGATTCAAAAGTAAAAGCCAGTTATTTTTTCAAATTATGGCTTGACTTATACAGAATTAACAAGATTTGCAATTCAAAAAACAATTAAAAAAATAATAAAATCTTATTGAAATGGCCTTAAAAAACTATAAAAACACCTCTTTTTATCTGCTAATTTCTGTTGTTGTAATTGCAATATTCCGACTTATTCTTACCGCTGCAATTCCTTTATTGGACAAAACCGAATCAAGATATGGCGAAATTGCCAGAATTATGTATGAAACCAAAGAATGGGTAGTATTGCAAATTGATTACGGAATTCCGTTTTGGGCAAAACCGCCTTTATCTACCTGGCTTTCTGCTTTAAGTTTTGAAACTTTTGGGGTAAGCGAAATGGCCGCACGGTTTCCTTCTTTTTTATTGGCTATGGTTCTGCTGATTGTTCTGGGGAAACTTGCAAAAAAAGAAGGCATATCTTTTTATTTGCCTGCATTTATTTTATTAACCATGCCTGAATTTCTGATTCATGCAGGCGTTGTTTCAACCGATAGCACTTTGGCTTTTTGTATTGCGCTGATTATGCTTTCTTTTTGGAAAGCAATGCAAAATGAAAAAACCTCATTTTGGAATTATTTATTTTTTATAGGACTTGGATTGGGGTTTTTAGCCAAAGGACCCATCATTTTAGTTTTAACAGTTCCTCCTATTTTTTTATGGATTCTTCTTCAAAAAATATCAATTAAAACACTTTTTTTGAAATTGCCGTGGTTTACTGGACTTTTAATTACCTTAGTTATTTCAATTCCTTGGTATGTACTTGCAGAACAAAGATCTCCTGGATTTCTAAATTATTTTATTATAGGTGAACATATTAAACGATTTTTGGTTCCTGGATGGAAAGGCGATTTATACGGAAGTGGCCATTCACAACCACTCGGAATGATTTGGGTATTTTTACTTGCCTTCGCATTTCCTTGGGTACAAATTGTATTTTATAAAATTTGGAAAGAAAGAAAAACGATTTTTAAAGATAGCTATGTTTCTTATTTGGTGTTTTGGTTGTTTTGGACTCCGTTATTTTTTACCATTTCAAAAAATATTTTACATACGTATATACTTCCAGTAACCATTCCAATTGCGCTATTAATGGTGCATTGGTGGAAAAATTATGAGAAGAAAAATACGACTTTGGTGGTTGGTTCAGTTTTTCCAGCGGTGGCTATTCTATTGTTTTTTGGTGCATTTTTAACCGGTAAATTAGATTTTTATATGAATTCTGATAAATATCTTATTGAAAACCAACATATCGATTTCAACAAAAATGAAGCCCTTTTTTATTGGAAAGAAAAATCCTATTCTGGGCAGTTTTATTCTGGCGGAAAGGCAAAAACAATAGCCGACACAGAGGAAATGGATTCTATTTTAGGCATTTCTGCCAAATCTTATTTTGTGACATTAAATAAAAAGAAGAAAGATATTCCCAATAAATACTATGCAAAAATGAAACTTCTGGATTCTAATTTTAAAAGTTCTATTTATTTATTGAAATCTAAATAAAAATTAGATCAATGACGTTACCCCGAAAAAGATGCGTAGTTTTATTTGTTGTATTTTTTCCGAATAAATGTTTTAATTTTACCTCTAATATTGAATTTTCAATAAATGCACAAAAAAAAGTCATTAGAATCTGCCTTGCATGAGGTTGAAGGTGTAAAAACACCATCTTCCACTAGTGACTATTCCATAAAAAAAATAAAACTCAAAAGAAGTGAGCAACCTACTGAAAATGTTTTTGTGGAAAAAATATTAACGGGCGACATTTCCCATTTAAGTCGGGCCATTACTTTAATAGAAAGCACAAATCCCAAACATCAAGAAAAAGCCAATGCCATTATAGAACAGTGCTTGCCTTATGCCAATAAATCTATAAGAATAGGGATTACGGGTGTTCCAGGTGTTGGAAAAAGTACTTTTATTGAAGTATTTGCAAAACAGTTTACTGAAAAAGACCATAAAGTG
>JBAZGP010000116.1:4857-9412 GCA_041652835.1 Lutibacter sp.
AAAGTGGCCGTTTTGGCCATTGATCCAAGCAGTTCCGTCAACAAAGGAAGTATTTTGGGTGATAAAACCCGAATGGAGGCATTGGCAAATAATCCTAAAGCGTACATCCGTCCTTCGCCAAGTAGTGAATCTCTGGGTGGCGTGGCACAAAGAACTCGTGAAACCATCATTTTATGTGAAGCAGCAGGTTTTGATGTTATTATTATTGAAACTGTGGGCGTTGGGCAAAGTGAAATCGCGGTTCATTCCATGGTTGATTTCTTTTTATTACTAAAGTTGGCCGGCGCCGGTGATGAATTGCAAGGAATTAAACGGGGAATTATTGAAATGGCTGATGCCATTGTCATTAACAAAGCTGATGAAGACAATATAAAACGCGCAAAACTTGCAAAAGCTGAATTTTCCAGGGCATTGCACCTCTATCCTTTAAAAGAAAGCAATTGGCAACCTCAGGTAACCACTTGCAGCGCTTTTTATAATGAAGGAATTGATGATGTCCATAAAATAATTGAAAACTATTTGCGTTTAACAAAATCTAACGGCTATTTTGAAAAACAAAGAAATGAACAAAATAAATACTGGCTGCTGGAAACCATAAACCAGCAATTGAAAAATAATTTTTACAAAAAACCTGCTGTTAAGGAAGCTTTAAAAAAATACTTGGAAGACATTAAAAAGTTAAAAACAACGCCTTTTAAAGCAGCCGAGGAATTACTCAAATTAGCCCATAAATAATGAAATACGAATTTACCATTATTGTTCCTGTTTATAATGAAGAAGACAATTTGAAACGGGTGGAACAAGAACTAACCGAATATATAAAAATAGCTACAAAAAGAACTAACATTCTTTTTGTAAATGACGGAAGTAAGGACAAGAGCCAACAACTGATTGAAGAAATTTGCGCCAAAAATTCCGATTTCTCTTTTATTCAATTTGAAAAAAACTGCGGGTTAAGTGCTGCTATTGCTGCGGGCTTTAAACATATTGATGCAGAATTAGTGGGTTATATCGACTCCGATTTGCAAACTGCGCCTGAAGATTTTAACTTATTGTTAAAAGAAATTGGTGAATACGATTTGGTTACCGGAGTGCGGTCAAATAGAAAAGATTCCTTTGTGAAAAATATGTCGTCCACCATTGCCAATGTAATCAGACGTTCTTTTACACACGACGGCATGGATGATACGGGCTGTCCGTTAAAAGTAATTAAAACTGAGTTTGCCAAAAACATTCCTATGTTTAATGGGTTGCACCGTTTTTTGCCAGCTATGATTTTATTGCAAAACGGTAAAATAAAACAAATTCCCGTACAGCATTTTCCAAGAATTGCAGGCGAAGCAAAATATGGTTTGTGGAACCGATTGGTTGGTCCGCTCATTGATTGTTTTGCGTATTTATGGATGAAGAAAAAATATTTAAACTATAGTATAGCCAAAAAAGGATAATGAGCAGCTGGATGATTTACAGTGTCGGTTTTTTAGCGCAGTTGTTATTTTCGGGCCGACTTATTTTGCAATGGATTATATCTGAAAAAAGTAAAAAGGTTTTAACTCCTTCTCTATTTTGGTGGCTAAGTTTACTGGCTTCTTTCCTATTATTTGTTTACGGATATTTACGCGAAGATTTTGCGATAATGCTGGGACAGTCACTCACCTACTTTATTTATATTCGCAATTTACAATTACAGGGTGAATGGCAAAAAGCACCAAAAATAGGACGTGGTTTTCTATGGATTTTTCCAATTTTATTAATCATTTACTCCTATAATAATAACTCGTATGATATTGATAAATTATTCAGAAATGAAGCCATACCAGTTTGGTTATTAATTTGGGGAAGTATTGCTCAAATCATTTTTACGCTTCGTTTTGTTTATCAATGGTTTTATTCTGAAAAAAATAAAGAATCTTTGTTGCCTTATGGTTTTTGGCTATTAAGTTTAATTGGCTCTATAATGATTTTATTTTATGCAATTATCAGAAAAGATCCTGTATTATTGGCAGGCCATTTAATGGGTTCTTTAATTTATTTCAGAAATATAATTTTATCGAAAAGGGGAAATTTAAATAACATTCAGAATTCAGGTACAAATGATTAAAATCGTTGAAAAATATCCTTTAGCAACCTTATCAATCGTAGTCGTATTGATACTTTTGATTCATTTAAATGTTCCAAATATTACCATTATGGAAGCGCGCAATTTTATTACGGCACATGAAATGGTACAGGATAATCATTGGCTTTTAACAACAATTAATGGAGAAGCACGTTACCAAAAACCACCATTGCCAACTTGGTTAACAGCGATTTCAGGAATGATTTTTGGCATTAACAATGTTTTTGCCTTAAGACTTCCGGCGGCTTTAATGGTGTTGTTTTTAGGAATTTTCAGTTATTATCTCTCATTGGAATTAAAACTTCCAAAAAAACAAAGTTTAAATAACAGTTTAATTTTAGTGACTTCATTTTATGTTTTCGCTATCATTATTGAAGCACCTTGGGATATTTTTACCCACGGATTTATGCTTGCCGGTTTGTATTTTTTATTTCTCTTTTTTGAAGAAAGAAACGCACTTTGGAAAAATGCATTGCTTGCCTCATTTTTTGTCGGATTGTCCATAATGAGTAAAGGTCCAGTGTCGCTTTATGCCCTATTTTTGCCATTTCTGATTTCTTACGGAATTGTATTTAAATATAAAAACCTAAAAATAAAATTGCTACCATTGCTGGTATTTTTAATTTTATTTATCACAATTGGAAGTTGGTGGTTTTTGTACGTAAGATTGGCAGATCCCAAAGCTTTTTTGGAAATTGCAACCAAGGAAACAGAAAATTGGAGCAGCTACAACGTCAAACCATTTTACTATTATTGGAGTTTCTTCATGCAATCGGGCTTATGGACAATTCCCGCATTTATAAGTTTGCTGTATCCTTATTTAATAAAACGCGTTGAAAATAAGAAAGTCTATAAATTCACTTTTTGGTGGACGATTGTTGCGGTAATTTTACTTTCTTTAATTCCTGAAAAAAAGGCGCGCTATTTGGTTCCAGTGCTTATTCCGTTGGCTTTAAATACTGGGTTTTATATTCAATATTTATTTATAAATTTTTCTAATTTAAAACGAAAAATAGAAACAATCCCTGTTTATTTCAATTTTGGATTGATTGCTTTAATAAGTATTTCCGTGCCGTTTGCGATATTCATTTTATTAAAAGAAGAATTGCCTAATTACTTGTTAAGCTTCGTATTAACATCATTGGCTGCAGTTTTAATTGGAATTATTTTGATTAGGAATCTGTATTTAAAAAAAATTCAAAACGTATTTTATTTTACCATTTTGTTTGTGGTCTCTTTGGCAGTTTTTGGATTGCCAATTTCAGAAACCTTAAATAAAAACACTGCTTTTAAATCCATTAATTCTTTACATCAATTCGAAAAAGACAACAAAATAATTACTTACTCCATTGGTGAAATCGTGCCTGAATTGCTATGGGATTATAACGGTATTTTAAAAGATATTTATAAAAATGAATCCTTGGAAATTCCTTCTGAAACAAATTTCGGGTTGTTGGTAACAAATAATGATAAAGAGATTATTAAATCTCAATTGAACCAAGATTACAATTTAAAACTAATTGAAACCTACGATTTAAATGTTGGCTCAAAAAAGAAAGAACGATTGATTAGACAATTTTATTTAGTTTCAAAAAAATAGTACTTTTAACCTTAATGCCCATTAAACATGCAATGGGTTTAAACAAGCATTACAAAAACTAAAATACAAACACAAATGAAAACACTGACCAACATTGATAAAATCGGCTATTTATTTTTAATCGTCATATTTGGATTGGGAATATATTATGCAAATACTGACCTTACTTATTTTGATGAAGTTTACACGGTGGAAGATGGCTTTGTGGAAAATGGTTCTGCCATATTTCTGTTTGGCTCAAGCATGCTTTTATTGTTTCGCTTTTTTAAACTTTTTAAACACAAAGATTTATTTTGGAAAGTTGGCGTTTTAGGTCTGGCTTTTGTTTTCTTTTTTGGAGCTGGTGAAGAAATTTCTTGGGGACAACGTATTTTTAATGTGAAATCTTCTGAATATTTCATAGAAAATAATGCTCAGGGAGAAACCAATTTACACAATTTGGTGGTTGGCGATACCAAAATAAACAAACTGATTTTCAGTCAGCTTTTAACCGTAGTTTTGGTTATTTATTTAATTATCACCCCATTTTTATATAGAAAATATGAATGGGTTAAAACCTTAGCGAATAAGTTTGCTGTGCCTATTGTACAATGGCATCACACCATTTCATTTTTGACTGGGACTCTATTACTTGTCTTTATTTCATCAAACAGAAAATGGGAAATTTATGAATTGGCTTTCAGCGTAATTTTCTTGCTTATTTTTATAAAACCTCACAATAAAGAAATTTATACTGCTTGATCTAAATAATTTTCCAACGGCTTTGCGGGAGTTTTTGATTTCAAAAAATCCTTTATTTGATAAACTTTTTTAGAAAAGCTTTAAAAACTATATAA
>JBAZGP010000117.1:0-9396 GCA_041652835.1 Lutibacter sp.
CAGTGATGGAATAAATCCCCTGCATGAATTACAGGACAATTATATTTTTCCTGCAATTCTTTTATAAATTGTACCTTATTCCATTGTGTATTCCAAAAATTATCTGTTCTACAAATAGGAATAGTTTCCCGCAAATGCCAATCGGAAGTAAGTATTAGATCAACAACTGTTTTCATTCTTATTTTATTTTAGTTCCACACAAAGGACAAACATTTGGCATATTTTCATTAAAAGTATTGGTTAAATCAATTACTTTCTCGCTTGTTTCCTTAATACCTCTCTCTAAAGTAGTATATTTACCCAATAAGCTATAAAACTGGTTCATTTGCGTTTTGAGCAAGGTTTCACGTGCTATTTTTTGCAATAGCTCAACAATAATTGGTTCAAATTGCAAGATTTTATTTAATTTTTGTAATTTATTGTTAATATTTTCTATTTTAGATAATAATGACAACAATGCTGAACAGTTATTTTTTAATTCTTTTTGCTTTTTAATCTTTTCAAGGAGGTTATTGATAATAGGTTCATAAGCAATAAGATATTCTTCATCTTTTATTTTATCACTAATTTCATCAATTTTTCCTACAATTTCCTTAATCTGTTGAACAACT
This sequence comes from Lutibacter sp., assembly GCA_041652835.1. GTDB lineage: Bacteria > Bacteroidota > Bacteroidia > Flavobacteriales > Flavobacteriaceae > Lutibacter. The sequence continues at coordinate 612 of JBAZGP010000117.1, forward strand.
TGTTCATTTTTATCAATTTCTTTTTGTTTATTTTCCAGAATCTCTAATTCTTTATTAGCAATTTCAATAAAATCAAATGAACTTAATCTTTTTGTTTTATCTTTAATATCTTTTCTTTGCCCCTTTATTGTTTGATTAAGTTCAGTAATTTCCCTTCTTGCATTTTTTGCAGCAATATCAATCACATCAATTCCAGCTATCTTGTTAAAGAATGCTGCAATTTGTCCCGGTGTATTGCTCAACAAAAATGGTTGATCGAATTGCCTTTGTAAATTTATTTCATTCATGTTAAGAAATTGCACAATTTCAGCAGGAACATCTTTATTTAATGCCCTAAATTCCAACTTCTTTTCATTTGGTAAAATTAATTCATAATAATCATTGCTATTATTCTTAAACCGAGTAACAGTTCCATTATCAAAAATACATGAAACTTTTGTATCCCCACCCCATTTACTTCTAAATGAAACTCCCAAAGGTCTATTCTGTAACACCCATCGTAAAGCTCTTATAACAGCAGTTTTACCACTATCAGTTTTTCCTACGATGACGTTTAACCTTTTGTGAAATTTCAACGTTGTTTTTTTGTGGCTCTGATAATTTTCTATGTCTACTTGTTTTAACATATCTTTCTATTTTTCTTTCATCAATTTCAACAAAACCTCCCCTTGTATCATTTTCAATGGTACTCATTGTGTCCCAAAACCCTTTTCCATTATTTAGACTGGGCCACCATCGGGCAATCATCCAAACACCACGTTTGGTTTTTACCCAGTAATAGCCATATTCTCGTTTTATTTTTTTGTTCTGCATCTTTTTACAGGTTCTTTTACTTTTAATATATTTGGATTAATTCCTTCTTTTTCAAGGTATTTCATAAATTCCGTGTTTCCTAAAGCAAGAAATATGGCTACTGGTAAAGTTACTGTGTTTGTGGAAACCGAAATATACTTCCCATCTTTTGTCATATAACCAAAAGAATACACTTTTTTACCATTTCTAAGTTCTTCAACTTCTGCAAACGGTATAGCATTTTGTTCACCGTAAAACAAAGGAACCCATTTCTTTAATTTTTCAAGAATTAATTCATCATTCATCTTGTACGATTGTTTTCTTAATTAAATCTAATTGTGATAATAAATGTTCCTTACAAATAGGACAACATTGTGTTAAGGTGGAATAGTAAGCAGAAGTTGCTGTAATGGCAATCTCATGTTTTGCAAACTTTTTTCCACACAATGCTTCTTTATGGTTTTTCTTAATGTGGTACATTTAGCATCATTTTAAGAGTTGGTGAAAGTTTACAAGCGGTATAATATACTGACATAGCATCAGCCACAGCTTCATCCTGATATTTGATATTCTTAAATACTAAGGACGGATAAATCTTTTTTATAGCTTGAATAGTCTCATTTTTACTTGCTGATTTCTTACCTAACAAGGCTTTTTTGGAATCCATTTCAGAATACCATTCAATAGGAATATTAAGTGTGTCTGCCAATGTTTGTAAAATACCAGCAACCATTCCTACCATTACGGCAGCCTGAGCATTTTGACTACCATGTGGAGCTTCTGACACAATAAATTTAACCTGATATTTTTCAATAATTTTGAGTAATATTGAATTAATATCACTTATTCTACGTAAAGTATCATCAGATTTACGAATACGTTTTTTCTTATAATCAGGTACAGTTTTAATGCACCCATTATCAATCACTGTGCCATTCATAATAATAGCCCACCCCCAAGCGGTCATTGAAGGGTCATTGGTTAATATTGTTTGACCATATTTAATTTTAATGGTTCTTTCTCTTTTCATGCTTTTGCTCAATATAAATGTGAAGGCCTGTTGTTCTTACTTCTAAGAATTTTGAATGTTTAAAAATTGAGTCTGCTTTAAGTGGTAAATTGTATTTATACAAAATACTATCAACCTGATTAGTATCAGTGCAATGAATTACTTCTGTAATTTGTTTTGGATTAGTTCTTACAGTAACTAAAAACCAAAGGATAATAAATAAAGTTTTCATTCTTCATCAATTATTGGTATATCTCTCCATTCACCTACTTTAAATTTTGGTTCATTCATTTTTTTAAAAATTAGGTTATTTTATAACTCATCTTTGATTGCTTTTATAGCTAATATAATTGTAAAAACAGTAAGGCTCAAAAACAGAATACTTGCACATACTGATACAATAATAATAAGAATCTCTTCCATCTTTATTTATTTTTTAAGATATTTTTTATTTGTTCTAATTGATATCCTATATTAAACAACATTACAAATATTCCTAATAACAGTACTTCTATCATTTTTCGTTTTTTAAAAGGGTTAAAGTTATATGATATTCAATAATTTCACCTAATCCATCGGTAGCATAACTTCCAGTTGATTTGGTTATAACTCTAAACAAATCACGATGATTTAAAATTTCTTTTACACAAGCCTTCATTAATTCCTCTAAAATAAAAGATTCAGGAATTAATTCTATTTCTTTTGCATTGTATTTATGTACAACTCTTAATATACGCATCATTCTTTTGTGCGGTTCAAGGTAAATATTTTTTTCTGATAAAATATTTAAACCTAAAAGTCTTTCAACCCAATGTAATATTTTTAACCGGGTAGAATACTTAATTGAATTAGTTATTTTTATCTTATTTAATTTCATCTTACTTTTGGTTTACGTTCACTTTCAAATTTACTTTCAATATTTTCCCATAATGTAATAGTTTGTTTTCGTAGTTCTTTTTCAGCACCAGCTTTTTCAATAATCTTAATAGACTTTTCCAATGATGTTTCTAACTTTTGTTCACCTAAAGTATAGATCGTATTATTAGAAAAATCTTTAATAAATTGCAGATTGGCTCGAATATCATCAATCCCGTAATCAAACAGTATATAGACAGGAGCCGTATGGAAAGGCTTCCACACAGAACTTTTAAATACCTCAATTTGTGATTTGACACCAATAATTCTTGTGGTTTCCTTTCCAGCAATTTTTTGCTTTACAGCAATTTTTTCAGGGTTTCCTACCCTTAGACGTAGTGAAGAATAAAAGCTAATTCCAAGACCTCCCGGAGTTTTATATTTGGCTCCGTATATTCCTGCATCAAGATTTTCCCGAACTTGATTTGAACAAACCATTAACAGATTATTTTTTGCTAAAATACGGCAGGTTTTACGAAGTTCCTCACTAAATTCCTTAGCTCTTCGCATTCCCATCTTATCACCATCTTTGCTTTCCATTTCAAGTTCTGTGGACAATGCCGCTAAAGAATCAGCAAATACTCCATTTATTTCACCTTTTGGTTCCCAACCTCTTACAGCTTTAAATACTTCTGTAACTGTGTCTGGTGTGGTATAAGCAACCTCATCAAAATCTACATCAAACATTTTTGCGAACTGTTTATTTAACCTTGCTTCCGGGTCATGAAACATTATATCCCCACCTTTTCGTTGAATAGCCCCGGCAATTTCACAGAGTAAAACGGTCTTTCCACTATTTCCAGTAATAAATATTCTACCCATCCTTCTAAAAACAAGAAATCTACTTGGAACAGAAAAACAGTATTCAAACCCATCCCTTGTTTTTACTTTTCTTATTTTTGGTTTTGTTTTTTTATTTCCACTCAAACCTACATAATGTTCTTTTGTGGAGTTTACTGAATATGAAATTGATTTTCCTATTCTATTATCTACATAATATGTAGTACGATACCCACAAGCAGTTAAAGCATATTGAATAAAATCTCTTGATTCTTTTTTTGTTGTATAAAAAGAATTTTTACAATTACCATCCCAAAATAATACTTCATTTGCTATAATTTTTAATTGCTCTAAAGAACATTTAAAATATTTAGAATCATATACTTTATCTTTTAATGGTGGTTTGAAATTAAATCTTGTATAACCATTAGACATATTCCATTTTTTAAATGGAATATTAGCTTCCGTTAATAATTTAATAGCCCTTTCTATCTTTCTTTTCTTTTTAATATTTAATTCACCTAACTTATACTTTTTACTATAAGAACCATCCGCAATAAACATTACCTGTACTTTAAGTTCTTCATTTGTAATATCTTCTAATGAAGTAGTTAATTTTGGTGTAAATATTGTTTCAAAACGTCCAGTAAATCCATATTTATTATTAGTATGCTGTTTAATAATCTCACCAAATTCTTTTACATGGTGTGTTCCTTTTTTTGGTAAAAAATATAATACATTATGATATTCACTTAAACATTGATTTACACCATATTTAGTTTTTACCTTATATAAATAATTTTGTTTATTTTTTATATAAGCAATAGGTGTCACAAATTCACCTGTACCATCAGTAACGTTATATTGCATAACTTGATCATTATTCCAATCAGATATTTTTTTCCAACCAGAAGGTGAAAGAAATTCTGTATCACAATCTACACAACCTGCGGGGCCAAATATCTCAACCAAAATCCCTAATGGAATACCCCCGCCATAAATTCTTCCCCCGGATATTGCAAGATCAAGTAAAGTGGAACCTGTACTAATCACAAACGTAAAATCACCATCATAATCCTTTTTTGGATTTACCTTTTCAGATATATGATTTTTTATCTGTGATTTTATATCAGGAATTTTCCTTTTTCTTTCTCTTTTCATCTGCCAATCTACTTACAATTATATTAATATTTTCTTCTGATATTCTTTTGTTCTTTAATTCCCTACGCAACATATTACAAAATCCATAAAATGTTAGTGTTGACGGTGTTTTACAATATGCTTCTATTGAACGTTTTACAATATCATTTATTAGTTCCTCCTCGGTACAGTCTCTTTTGTCATACCATTCTAACAACAAATTACGAACAATATCCGTTTTTGAAGTTGCTTTAGCTAAACTAAAAAGGTCAAGGAAGGAAGCTACATTGTTTTTCACAAAGAATCCGACAAAAGTAGCTTCCCTCGTACCCCCTTGCTTAGTTTGTTTTTTAATCAAGGTTGGCATAAATAATTATTTTTTATTACTTTTTTTCTCAGCTATACAAGCGTGCCAAGAATCACAATCTTCACAATCATCAAACTTATCCACATCAACACCAAATCTATGACCAAAAGGACATTTTTCTTTTTTACCTTTTTTAGGTGCAGGTTCTTCTTCCTCATCTTCCTCCTCCTCATCATCTTCCTCCTCCTCATCATCTTCAACAACCGGAGCTTTTCCTCTTTTTACAGGTTTTCTCCTTTTAGGGGTAGGTTCTTCTTCCTCCTCCTCAACTTCTTCCTCATCATCTTCTTCAACTTCCCCCTCATCCTCGTTATCCGGTCTTTCGGTTTCGTAAAACTTAGCTTTAAGTTCTTCATAACCCAAAACCATCAAACATTTATCAAGATTAGTTGCAGAATCCATAATATCAAATGAATACTGAGTTTCCCTTTCTTCAAAATCAAACCTTGATGGGGCAGGGTATTTGTTTGTACCCAGTACACTTTCAACATAACGAATATTTACACTACAACCTTCTTCCGGGTGCATATGTGTTTCATATTCATCTTTATCCTCTAAATGTTCTTGGAATTTCTGTCTGAATAAGTAATCGGATTGATCAAGAATCATAATTTTTTCCAAATCACCTTCCTCTTTTTTCCTCTTGCCGTTTACTGTTTTACCAATATAACGAACAATAATATTAAATAATCGGCGATCTGATGCTGACAATGATTTTACTTCATCATCAGAATACTCTTTTCCTTCTTTTAACAATTTTTCCCGGTAATCACAAATAGGGCATTTTTTACCTATTGAAGTTGGACAAACATAAGTCTTTTTGTCAGCTCCAATATTTCTATGAATTTTAAATGGGCGTTCCCACCAGTAAGAACCTTCAACCGCTATTGGTGGATCATTGTTCTCGTTCCTATCCGGGTGGTTTTTAACCGACACCAAATAAGGAATAAAATCCATTACCACATTTGTATTTGCTTCCGGAGTAAATACATCAACATTCGATGGTATTTTTAAATACCCATAATTAGAACCTCTTTTATGGGATTCATCGGTTTTTCTAACCATCCCAACAAAACTTAACTTTTTTGCTTTTTTCATGTTTAAATTAAATTAATTTTTACGCACTAAACGAACTCTTGTATTAGCTTCTTTCATTCTTTTTTCACGTTCTTCTTTAATGTTTCTTTTCATATTAGGCCCTGCAAAGTAATTCTGTCCGTACAAAACCACAAGATTTTCCAAAGCTGCTTTTCGTGTAAAACAAATTTCATTCTTAACAATTTCAGCTTCATTAACTTTACTTAATGCAGTAATCCATTCCTCTTTTGCTTTAATTAATTCAGGGTGACTTTTTACAGCAGCATCAATTTTAGCATCAGTAGGTTTAATATCTTTACCAAGATATTTTTCAGGGTCTTTGTTAATTTTTAACACCAGTTGAGCAGTAATCAACTTTACTTTTTCATCTGCTCTTGTTAGTTCCTCTTTACAGGCATTCCAATATTGACCATATTTTATGGCTAATTCTGCCTGATCAAGCCATTCAATGTCTAATGCTTGTTCATCAATTCTTATGTCTCTTTCATAATTCATAATTTTAATTATTTTTACTATTTTTAATTAATTGTTTTTTACATTGTTTTGCTTTATTTATTAATACCTCTGATATTTCATCTTGCATTTCCTCAATCAATCCAGTTGGTTCTTCCCCTACACAAATTGTACGGGAATATCCACTTTCAAGTTTTATACTTTCATAATTACCAAGATTTAATGTTAAAGATATTGTGACCCAACACTTATTCTCAGTTGATTCTATTTCATTCTTTTTTGTCATTTTTAACTTTTATAAATTGAATAGCAAGCAAAAACTAAACCTGGAAAACCGGTATTGTAAAATGGTTCATTAAACATTTCCAGTATTAACCCGGCACGTACATTATCACTATTAAGTAAAACACTTGAAGCATACCCTAAAACAACTCTACGAATTGATTCAGGTTCTTGCGTTTTAAGCCCTTGTAATATTTCTTTAACTTTGTTCCATGAATCACCCTTTATAAGTGCCCGGCAAAGAGCAATACTTTCAGACTGTTCAACCGCTGCCTGTTGTGCAATAGCTAAACGACGTTTCTTTGGGGTATTTAATACTTGTTCAAGTATTTGTAAGGCATTACGAGGTTGTCCCTGACTATCCTGCACAATTTGATTATAAACTTCATCATCAACAGAATCGTTTTCCAATCCAACAATCTTTTCAAGTAATTCCCTCATCTCAGAATCAGACAAAGGTTGTACTTGAAATTGTGAACAACGCCCTTTTACCGTTGGTAAAAGTGATTGTGGGTCAGTCGTACATAAAATAAAATAAACTCGTGCTGGTGTGTCCTCTAATATTTTTAATAAAGCATTCTGAGCATCACCAGTCATTTTATGCACTTCATCTACAATATACACACGTACACCCCCACCAAAAGGAGTAAAATTAGCATTTTTGCGTAATTCACGTACCGTATCAATTCCACGAAATTGTGCCGTATCAATTTCAATTAAATTGTTTTCCACACATTCCAATTCACTTGCAATAATACGGGCTAAAGTTGTTTTTCCACAACCACTCATTCCATGAAATAAAAACACATGAGGAAATGTTTCTTTATTTTTTAACATTCCTTTTAATGTCATAACAATTTGCTGATTGCCAGCAATTTCAGATAAAGTTTTCGGACGATACTTTAAATACAAGCTCATTTCTTAATACTTTTAATTATTCTATTTAATACATCTTCATACAATCCTAATTCAAATAAAGTAATAAATTTGTCATTATCCTTATAATGTGTTTCTACATATTCTTTTCTACCAGTTAAAAACTCCTTTAATATTGTTAATGGTTCTTTACCTTTATTTCTTACTATAAAAGGGTCTTCATCAGTATTATTTTTCCTTGTTCTTTTTACCTTTTCATCTGTAAAAAGGGAAAATGTAGTATTTTTTCTAACCCGTTTCATTGTTTGTTAAGGGCTTCTAATAATTTATAAGGTAGATTAAACCATTCTTCTTCAGTGGTTAATGCTAATCCAATTAATGTTATTGATATTAGTATAGTAGCAATTAACCAAGAAATAAACATCAAACAAATAGTAAAAGTTTTCATATTTTTAAGATTTATATTCTTTCTTTTCAGCCCAACTTGCATCAACATCACAAATTTCAATATCCACATCTAATGGAACAATAATCCAATCCCATACTTTACGTATATCCCTACACATAATACACTTAACAATATCAACAATATATTTTAATTCCTTTGGATTTACATCAAGAATGATAGCATCATGTATTTGTCCAATTAACCTTGTATCAAGGTGTTCAGAAATTATTGCTTTATTTATTTCAATTATATCCCAAAGTAAACAATGAAACGCTAAGCCTTGAATCGGGTAATTTACTACATCTTTTTTGTTCATCACACCGGAATATTCAAACCCTATTTTAGAATACACTATACCAGTTTTTAAATATTTATTCCACCACTCTTCTTTCCACTTTGAGAAAGTATAATATCGTTTTCCCCAAAAATCCTGTTCAATCTTTTGTATATGTAAAGTAAAATCATCCAATGACTTAAAACCATTAGCAATTAAATGATCAGCAAGATTTACGTTTTCAAATGGAATACCCATACCATTTTTCCATTTGCCATGCTTTGGTAACTCTCCCCAGTTTACAGCAAGATTTGAAGCACAATTTTTATAATAATCCCCATAAAATTGTGG
>JBAZGP010000118.1:0-9349 GCA_041652835.1 Lutibacter sp.
GGTTGAGGCATTCTTAGGTATTCCGAAAAAAGATATTGGCATTATCGGACAAGGAAAGTCAAAAATCGGTAAACAAGTGACTGTGGCAACTATTCAGAGTTTGCCAAAACATATAGAATCCCTACAAAATCAATTCGGATCCATAATTGTTGACGAATGCCATCACATTCCTGCTGAAACATTCAGAAATACAATTGAAAAATTACAAACATTTTTTCTGTACGGATTAACAGCTACGCCTTTCAGAAAATACAATGATGAGAAAATGATTTTCACGCACTTGGGCGAAATCATTGCCAATATTCAATCTACTGAAATTGAAAATTATAAACAGGCTAAAATCATTATCCGAAATACAGAATTAGATGTTCCATACAATTCAAAAACGGACAATTTCGAAGCATTATCAAAAATTTTGATTCACGATACTACTCGAAATAAACTGATACAGGAAGATGTAAAAAATGAATTGAATAAAGGTAAAAAAGCGGTTATCATCACCGAACGAAAGGAGCATATTGATACGCTGAATTTGTTTTTGAAACAATTGTATGAAGTCATTACGCTGAGCGGAGAAGATTCAGAGACTTCCAAAAAAACCAAATGGAAAATATTACAAGAAGGAAATTTTCAAGTTTTAATTACAACAGGGCAGTATTTTGGCGAAGGAACAGACTTGCACAACATTAACTGTTTATTTTTGGTCTATCCATTTTCTTTTGAAGGGAAACTAATCCAATATATTGGCAGAGTACAACGCTCTGAAATCAATCCGATAATTTACGATTATCGGGACTACAAAATTGATTATCTCAATAAACTGTTTCTTAAACGCAATACTTACTACCGAAAAATTGACAAGCAAGCATCTTTGTTTGATGAGCTAAAAGAAGAAATCACACCTTCAATCCCTATTGTATCCATTGAAAAGAAAGTAAAAATCCCGATTGATGAATTGGAGTTTCACTATGGAAGTGTTGTATTCAAATACACTATAATTGAGATGAACACAGTACTTGACTTTCAAGTTGAAAACATAGAGATAAGACCTGAATTTGAGGTGCTGAAACCATATTTCATCAAGATATTAAAATCTAAGACCATTTCAGTTGAATTGTTTGCCGAATTTGAAAATGGAAAATTGGTTTCACAATTAGCTTTATCACTTGAAATTGAACGTATTAATAAAGATATTGTTGAAGGCGTAAAATTTCAGTTTTTGAATAAGGGATTGCTTGGAAAATTCACATCTCAAAATAAAAATATCTTGACTTCTGATGAACTTCAAGATCAAAAAAAGGTTTATGCTGATGCAGAAGAATTATTGAACAAAATTCTTCAAAATAAGCAATATAAACATTCTCAACACATTCAATTTTTAGCATACAAACACGAAAATCAAACGATGAAAATTCGCTTTGTATTAAACCCTTTTTCTTTTGTATTCCTTCTCGCAGGTGAACAGCTATATTACATTATATTAGAAACATTAGACACAGAAGAGGCTACCTATATTTGGCATACTCCTAAAAACAAATCATTACTTATTGAGGAAGTAAAACAAATTGAAAATCAACTCAATATCATTAAAGAAAAGGGAAGACAGGCCTTTTTAGAAAATAGTCCTGAAAACTTCTCCAGAATTATGCACGATTATTCAGATAACAATAAAGGATTTATACTATGGAAAACCTTAGTGGAAGAAAAAATATATTAAGCCAACCCCTTTGTAAAGAAAAAATCCGTAGTACACAAATCTGAACTCGAAAACTGTCAATCTATTGAAAGACAATTTTTTTCATCGGATTAACTGCAAAATAGGTTAATACGTTTTAGGGCGTTCCCTGCCAGCTGGCGGGCCAGGCTTTCGGCACTCGCTTTTTTTGCTGAAACACGCAAAAAATTAGTTTATTCTGAGTACAGTATAAGGGTTTACCCTGAGCGTAGCCGAAGGGCCCAATCCTTAACGCGGATTTCATTATCAAGTTTAAAAATAGAAGGAAGAAAATTTTCAAATATTATTTTGATTTATAGTAAAAGAAACTGAACCATGAAACATCATCAAATGCCAATGTTCCAATATATCATCTGATTAAGCTAAAATGTCCTCTTTTTTCTCTATAATCTCCAAATTGGTCGGTAAACTTTACCAAATACCAGTAATCGGTTGCTGGAAGACCTTTGCCATTGTAAAATCCGTCCCAGCCATTGCTATTTGCATCGACTTCCGCTACTAATTTCCCAAAGCGATCAAATATATAAATGGAAGTGATTTGGATGTTATTTGTGTCGTTTCCAAGAATTTTCCAAGTGTCGTTATGGCCATCGCCATTCGGCGTAAAAAATTTTGGAAATCCCAATATTGCAATGTCTAATTTGGAAATCCCACAGTTGGTTTTATCTCGCAAATACAAAGTATGAATTCCCGGCTCCAAATGTTCAAAATAAGTTTCGTCTTTAAATCCATCAAACCTGTCAAGATTAAACTCGTAATTATCAATAGCCGAACTATTGTTAACCGTTATGGTATTGTTATCAGTATCATCAACAATAGTAATATCATTCAACGTTATTGGAGATGTTGCAGAAACGGTATTTCCCAATACTTCCAATTTCACTGCTGTTCTGTTTGAGGATGTGCAACCGTTTTCCGTGGCATCAACGTAATAGTTTGTTATGGTGGCTGTAGGCGTAGTAGCAAATGAACTGCCAGTTTCAATAGGCATACCTCCAGTTGATGAACTATACCAGTTAATTGTTGCGGTTGCTGATGATGCCGTAGCGTTTAGCGTTGCTGAGTTTCCTTCACAAACGGTAACATCCGGTGCTGAAATTATAGTTGGAATAGGATTAATCGTCGCAATTATGGGTACTCTTTTTCCTTCTGAACATCCATTTACTGATGCCAATACATAATAAGTTGTAGTTGTTGAAAGTACTGTCGTTGTATAGTTTGTGCCTGAATGAAAAGGTGTTATGGCTGTTGGTGAATCGAACCATAAAACATCTACTCCCAACGTTGCTGTTGCCGATAAGTTAAGAGTTCCGCTTTCGCATCTTGAATTACCTACAGTTGTGCTAATTGCAGCTACAGTAATTTTTGAGCTTGTGGAAAGATTCAAAATTGGATCTTCTGGCATATCACCGTATTCCACAATATAGCCTTTTGGTTGATAATCACCAGATGCTGCTCCCGTATTGCTTAAATCGTTCCAAGAACCTGCCTTGCCAACTCCAGAAGCGGTAACATGTGCATAATCTTCATCATCTAGATTATTTGGTTCACCAACATTCCAAAAGGCAAACGGAATATCTGTTCCATTTGTAGTGCCGTTACTATTTCCAATCCAAAATGATTTGCCTGTTTCTGGGCCTGTCATCCACCTCCAAGTTCCCTCAGTTTGCGAATCACTTCCACCAATCCAACCCGCTCCAGCTGCTTGTTTGCCTGAAAGTTGTGCTTCTTCAGAAGAGGTAATGGTTGCTAAATAACCTTGCAATCCGTAATAAGTTCTTGCTTCTGCAGCAATTTTTGCATTTTTCCAAGTAATACCTATATCAGGAACATATTCATAAAAATGTCCTGTTTTTGGCAAGTAATTAGCATCACCAATGGTAAAAGAAAAATGCTTTTCGCCTGATACCGATGCGGAACTGCTTTCAAAAACAACATCCTTAACGGCAGCAATTAAGTCGGAATGGCTTATGGAGCCACCACCAACACCTTTTAAGGTTAATTTCCCTTCAAGAGCACTCCAGGAACTTGTGATGTTGGGATGTGCGGTAAGAGTCAGGGTGTCTTCGCCATTTACATATCCTTCAGAAATTTGAATGTGAAAAGCTCCAATTGCAGTTGCGCTGGGATCGGTAAAATCAAAATCGGCAACAACATTTATGGGACTCAGCGGACAATAAATTTGGTCTCCGGTTGCCGTAATAGTTTGCGACCAGCTGTAATTTGTTATAAAAAAAGCCCATAGGAAAAGAAATAAAATTGGATGCTTTTTAAAAGGCATAAATATTCAGTATATATTTTATTGAAATGCAAAATTAAGCAATAGTTTTATGAGTGCCTTAACTATTGAATTCATTTTGAAATGAGATGCTGTATTTTAGTAAAGTGTTATCAAATTTCAATCATATTTATCGGGTTCAATATGAATTAACACGTCGCTTATTTCAGGTAATTTATTCAGTAATTCATCTTTTAAGCGATGCGCTATTTTATGGCCTTCTGCAACCGAAATTGTTCCTTTTACAATTAAATGAAGATCGATGTAAAACGAAAGTCCTAACTTTCTTACAAGGCATTTTTCTGTATCTACTACGCCTTCCACGGTATTGGAAATGGTTCTTATTTTGTTTACAAGATCAGTATATAAATTCTCATCCATGATTTCGCCTAAGGCGGGTCTGAAAATTAAATACGCATTGTAAATAATAAATCCTGAAGCAAATAATGCGGCCCAATCATCAGCTTTTTCATAACCTTCACCCATATAAATGGCGATAGAAATTCCTATAAATGCCATTAATGAAGTGATGGCGTCACTTCTGTGATGCCAGGCATCAGCTTTTAATGAAGTGCTTTTTGTTTCATCACTTTTTTTAGAAACCAACCTATAAAATAATTCCTTAATCACCACAATAATGGCCAAAACTACCAAGGTAAATTTTTTAGGTGCTACCTGTGTTGTTTGTAAATTTTGAATACTTTCATAGGCAATAATCGTAGCTGAGAAAACTAAAAACCCAACAACGGCAAATGTAATTAAGGGTTCTGCTCTTCCGTGGCCATAAGGATGATTTTCATCGGCAGGTTTGGTGGCATATTTAAGTCCGAATAAAACCAAAACAGAAGAGAATACATCGGTAGTAGATTCAATGGCATCGGCAATTAAGGCATAAGAATTACCTAAAATTCCCGTAATGCCTTTAATAACAGCAAGTAGTGCATTACCAAAAATGCTTAAATAAATGGTGCTTATTGCTTTTTGCTTATTTGTTTTCATTGGTTTTTTGAATATTCATATTCAATTTGAATGTGGTGTTTTAGGTTCGTAAAGATACTGGATTTTATGAATTATTTTTTAAAGAAAATTGACTTAAGGATTGGAACGAAATAACCTATCTGTTTTGACTTGCTCTTTTTGCACATTTACATCGTTAAAAAGCTGCGGTTTTATATAACTATTGCTGTGTTTTTTGCCTCGTTAATGCACAAAATAGTATCGATAATTCTGGTTACTTTATTTCATCCAAAATCCTTGATTCCAATGATATTAGTAATTTTTTAAATGGATTACGCAATTATATTGTCGTGTTTTGAGCTCGTTAAGGATTGAGGCCCTTCGGCTACGCTCAGGGTAAAAAAATACTTTTTTGAGATTTTTCACCGAAAAAAAGATTACTTCACCTCTCTTTTATTTTCATAGGAGTTCAGTGAACCTTGTTTGTAGCGAAAAGCCTGACCCGCCAGCTGGCGGGGAACGCCCAAATTTTTACCTTTCAAATAGGCTATTAAAACCACTTTTTCTTTTTAAAATAGAAAATCATGGTAACGGCCAATGCCAACATTATACCCAGCATAATAAAGTAGCTGTATTTGTAATGAAGTTCGGGAAGGACGTCGAAATTGGTTCCATAAACGCCAGCAATAAATGTTAGCGGAATAAAAATTACGGAAAAAACAGTCAAAAATTTAATAATATCATTTAATTTACTACTTATTGTGGCGTGGTAAATCATAAGTTGGTCGGAAAGAATTTCGCGATAACTTTCCAGCGATTCAAGTGCTTGGTTTAGGTTGTTTTTCAAATCGTCAAAATGAAGATGCATGCCATCCTGTAACAATTCCGAATCTAATTTGAGCAATTCCATAACTATTTCCCTGCAAGGCAGGATAGATTTATGCAAATAAATAATTTCCTTTTTAAAACTATTGATTTCTTCTAAAGTGGTTTCTTGGGTATTATTTAGTAAATGCACTTCTAAAGATTCGATTTTTTCGCCAATGACACTTATGATATAATTATAATTATCAAAAATAATATCCATTAAAGCGAATGCCAAATAATCGGTTCTGGAGTTTCGAATTCGTTTTTTGTTTTTTCGCATTCGATCTCTCACGGGATCAAAAACGTCGCCTATTTTTTCCTGAAATGACAGTAAAATATTTTCCTTAATAAGAAGTACAAGGTTTTCTGAAGAAATATAATTTCGTTTTTCATCATACTGCAGCATTTTCAAAGAAATAAATATACAATTTTCATATTCTTGAATTTTTGGACGTGCGTGGGTATTCATAACATCGGCAAGAATTAAAGTATCCAATTCAAATTGATTGGCAATTTCATCCATTATTTTTACATCGTGTAATCCGTAAATATTAAGCCAAGTGGTGGTGGCTGTTTTATTAAATTTCACGACTTCTTCAACGGTTTTTGCCTTAAATTCATCAAGATTTTCAGAATCATAATCAATAACTTCCAGCAAAACACCTTCACTTTTTTGTTCACCTTTAAAGTGGATTTCGTATGGGGACAATCCTAAATGTTCCTTTTTTGTTTTTAAATATCTGGCCATATTAATTTGAAATTGTTAAAGGTTGAATGTGTGTTTTTAGGGGATAAAATTTACCAAAAAGTGGCCTATTTTTTATTTAATTCATAAAGATCTTTGCGCCGGTCTTTTAAATTTCTAACAGTACCAAGTTGATTGAGTTCTCTCAGGGAATCAATATCCACGTCGGCAATTAAAATCATTTCGGAATTTGCTGTTGCTTCCGCTTTAATTCCGTTGGTAGGAAATGCAAAATCACAAGGCGTAAACACCATAGATTGCGCATATTGAATGTCCATATTGTGGACTTTCGGTAAATTTCCTACACTGCCAGCGATGGCTACATAACATTCATTTTCTATGGCTCTTGCTTGTGCGCAATTTCGAACTCTGGAATAGCCATTTTGAGTATCTGTCAAAAAGGGAACAAACAAAATATCCATTCCATCATCGGCCAACAATCGACCAAGCTCCGGAAATTCAACATCATAACAAATTAAAATTCCAATTTTTCCGCAATCGGTATCATAAGTTTGTATTTTGCTTCCGCCTTCCATCCCCCATACTTTTGCTTCATTAGGTGTGATATGAAGTTTTTCAAAGCGTTCAACGGTTCCGTCTCTTTTGCACAAATAACCCACATTGTAAAGTTTGTTGTCCACAATTTCAGGCATGCTTCCTGATATGATATTGATATTGTATGAAATGGCAAATTTTGAAAACTTATCAACTATGGCCGAAGTATGTTTTGCCAATTCTCGGATGGCTTCAGATTCTGATAAATGATTATTTTCAGCCATTAAAGGCGCATTAAAAAACTCAGGAAATAAGGCGAAATCAGATCTGTAACCTGAAACGGAATCCACAAAAAATTCAGCTTGCTGCAACAGCTCATCTAAATTTTTATAAGGCCTCATTTGCCACTGTATAAGTCCAAGACGTACAATTTTTTTCTTGGTAACAGTTGAACGGGTATCTTCTTTTTCATAGTAAATATTATCCCATTCCAATAACACCGCATAATCATTAGACGCTTTATCTCCTTCCAAATAATTTTTAAGAATTTTTACAGGGTGAAAGTCGTTAGAGATTTGAAAATTAAAAACCGAATCATGGATTTCCTTTTTCTTCACCTTATCAATATATTCTTTTGGGGTAAGTTTATCTGAATATAAGTGATAATTAGGGATCCTACCTCCAAAAGCAACACTTCTAAGGTTTAGTTTTTCGCACAATTCTTTTCTGTAGTCATAAAGTCTTCTTCCTAATCGAAGTCCACGAAATTCAGGTTTTATAAAAACATCAATTCCGTACAATGCATCACCATCGGGTTTATGGGTATTAAAGGTATAATTTCCAGTAATTTCCTGATAGGTGTGAACCCTTTCAACTTTGCTGTAATCGACAATAAGAGATAAGGCACAACCTGCAATTTGATTGTTGACCTTAATCACAACCTGGCCTTCTGGAAACCTGCGTATTAATGATTCCATTTGGCGCTCGCTCCAATAAGAATTGGGCATTCCTATGTAGGATTCAATCATCGCTTTTTTAAGTTCCTGGTAATCGTCAATACTTAAAAAGGACAATTCAATATTTTCTATTTTTTTCATATTTATATGCGAAATTGTATTTTGATGTATTAAAATAGGATATAAACCACCTATTTTGACAAAATTACATTTTTTTAAGGAATGTTATAATTACCAATTGTTTAATTTAAATCCCTGTTGTGGTTTTGTCTGATTTTATAATGATATTACTTCGGCTCCGCCCAGTAACCGCGTTCAGGATAAACTTCTCGCCCAAAACGATTTGAGTAAAGAAAAATGTGGAGAAGATCGGGCTTCCTTCAGCTTTACTTCGACTCCGCTCAGTAACCACATTTAGGATAAACTTCTCGCCCAAGAAGATTTGAGAAAAGAAATATGTGGAGAAGATCGGGCTTCCTTCAGCTTTACTTCGACTCCGCTCAGTAACCGCGTTCAGGATAAACTTCTCGCCCAAAACGATTTGAGTAAAGAAAAATGTGGAGAAGATCGGGCTTCCTTCAGCTTTACTTCGGCTCCGCCCAGTAACCGCGTTCAGGATAAACTTCTCGCCCAAGACGATTTGAGTAAAGAAAAATGTGGAGAAGATCGGGCTTCCTTCAGCTTTACTTCGACTCCGCTCAGTAACCGTATTTCTGCTCCGCTCAGTAACCGTACTTCGACTCCGCTCAGTAACCACATTTAGGATAAACTTCTCGCCCAAAACGATTTGAGTAAAGAAAAATGTGGAGAAGATCGGGCTTCCTTCAGCTTTACTTCGACTCCGCTCAGTAACCACATTTAGGATAAACTTCTCGCCCGAGAAGATCTGAGAAAAGAAAAATGTGGAGAAGATCGGGCTTCCTTCAGCTTTACTTCGACTCCGCTCAGTAACCGCGTCCAGGATAAACTTCTCGCCCAAGACGATTTGAGTAAAGAGAAATGTGGAGAAGATCGGGCTCGAACCGACGACCTCTTGGCTGCCAGCCAAGCGCTCTAGCCAACTGAGCTACATCCCCAATTTTGTTAATTTTGACCGGTGGCTTTCCGACTAAAACTTCAATTTAAACCTTGCAAAAGCGAAATTTTAAATTGAATGGCGCAAAAATACATAATTTTTTTAAATATGGTTTCATTATTGCCACATAAATAACAGGGCAAAATCATACTTTTAAATTTAATATTTTCAACAAGTAGTCTTCATTCCAGCCAGCTTCAAGCCTTTTACTTTTCATAGATAATTTTTTTGAATACTCATT
>JBAZGP010000119.1:0-8662 GCA_041652835.1 Lutibacter sp.
GAAATACAAATTATTTTTATTGTCGCCATCGGCGTGAATACCGGCAGTTTGGGTAAATACATTTTCGCCCACAATAGGTTTATTGGCAGGAACTCTGATGCCAGAAAAAGCTTCTATCAATTTGCTGACCGAATACAGGGAAGTTTCTTTTACTGAAATTTCAACTTCATTTTTATAGAAGTCGTTGATTACCGCAACAACACTTGCCAACGGTGCATTTCCGGCGCGTTCTCCCATTCCGTTTACGGTAATGTGCAGTCCTTTTGCGCCAGCATTAATGGCTTCCATCACATTTGCAACGCTTAAATCGTAATCGTTATGCGCATGAAAATCGAAATGCAATTTGGGATATTTTGCGGTTATTTTAGAAAAATAAGCATAGGTTTCAGAAGGAATCAAAATACCTAAAGTATCGGGAAGTAAAATTCTCACCACCGGTTGCGTGGCTAAAAATGCCAAATATTGAAAAACATATTCTTGTGAATTTCGCATTCCATTGCTCCAATCTTCCAAATAAACATTGGTGGAAATTCCCGCTTTTTGAGCCAGTTCAATCGATTCTTTTATTTCAGCAAAATGTTGCTCAGGTGTTTTTTTAAGTTGATGTGTTAAGTGGTTTAAAGAACCTTTGGTTAACAAATTTTGAACTTTGGCACCAGATTTTTTCATCCATTCAATCGATTGGCCACCATCAACAAAAGTCAACACTTCCACACGGTCTAAATATCCTTGTTCTTTTGCCCACTCGGTGATGTTTTTTACCGCCTGAAATTCACCTTCCGAAACTCTTGCCGATGCAATTTCAATTCTATCCACATGAAGTTCTTCCAACAAGAGTTTTGCAATAGCCAGTTTCTCTTTTGCTGAAAAAGAGACTCCGCAGGTTTGTTCCCCATCGCGGAGAGTGGTATCCATGATTTCTATTTTTCTTTTTTTCATGTTTGATTTTGAAATTTTGTAAATTCTTGCATCGATGAATTCCTTCTGCTAAAAAGGTCTTGATTCCGCAAAATCCTGAATTTCCGCTTTCATTTTGGTTAAATAGTCGATATCATCATAGCCGTTTAACATATTTTGCTTTTTGTAGGAATTGATATCAAATGATTCCTTTTCACCACTTTCCAGTAAAGTAATGGTTTGTTTTGGCAGATTTATTTCAATTTCTGTTTCAGGATTTGCTTGAGTTGCCGCAAAAATTTTATCTAAAAATTCAGCACTCACCTGCACAGGCAATACGCCAATATTTAAACAGTTTCCACGAAAAATGTCGGCAAAAAAGCTGGAAACCACCGCTCTGAAACCATAGTCATAAATTGCCCAAACTGCATGTTCTCTGGAAGAACCTGAGCCGAAATTTTTGCCTCCAACCAAAATTTTTCCTTTATAAATAGGATTGTTTAGTGGAAAATCTGCTTTTGGCGTATGGTCAGGATTATATCTCCAATCCCTAAAAAGATTGTCGCCAAAACCTTCTCGTTTTGTAGCCTTTAAAAAACGTGCAGGAATAATTTGGTCCGTATCCACATTTTCAATAGGCAAAGGCACTGCTGTGCTTTTTAATATTTCAAATTTATCGTAAGCCATATTTTAAGTATTCAGTTGCCAGTTTTAAGTTGGCAGTTTAATATTTTATTCTATTTAAAAATCGCTAAAAGTCCCCTTTGGGGATTTAGGGGATTAACAGCGTTCTTGGGTCGGTTAAAACTCCTGTAACTGCTGTTGCTGCGGCTACTAACGGACTTGCCAACAGGGTTCTTGAACCGGGGCCTTGGCGTCCTTCAAAATTTCTGTTTGAAGTACTCACGGCAAGTTTCCCGGAGGGAACTTTATCGTCGTTCATCGCCAAACAGGCAGAACAGCCTGGCTCACGCAATTCAAATCCGGCTTCAGTGAGAATGTCCAACAAGCCTTCTTCTTTGATTTGTTTTTCAACAACGTGAGAGCCCGGAACCAACCACGCGGTAATATTATCCGCTTTTTTTCTTCCTTTTACAATAGAGACAAAAGCCCTAAAATCTTCAATTCTTCCATTGGTACAACTTCCTAAAAAGACAAAATCCACTTTTTTTCCAATCATGGCATCGCCTTCTTGGAATCCCATATAATTCAACGATTTTTTATAAGAAGCTACACCGCCTTCAACCGATTCCGCTTTTGGAATATGGTTTGAAATTCCTGTTCCCATTCCCGGATTTGTTCCGTAGGTAATCATAGGTTCAATGGCATTGGCATCAAAAGTAATTTCTTTATCAAAAACAGCGTCAGCATCTGTTTTTAGCGTTTTCCAATAGGCCATTGCTTTATCCCAAGCGGCTTCTTTTGGCGTAAACAGACGTCCTTCCACGTAGTTAAAAGTTTTTTCATCGGGAGCAATAAGACCGCCACGAGCGCCCATTTCAATACTTAAATTGCACACGGTCATTCGTCCTTCCATGCTCATATCTTTAAATACTTCACCGGCATATTCAACAAAATAACCTGTGGCACCCGATGCTGAAATTTGTGAAATGATAAACAAAGCCACATCTTTTGGCGTTACTCCAAAACCCAATTTTCCATTTACGTTTATCCGCATTTTTTTTGGTTTGGGCTGCATAATACATTGAGAAGACAGTACCATTTCCACTTCAGAAGTTCCAATTCCAAAAGCAACTGCGCCAAAAGCACCGTGTGTTGAAGTGTGTGAATCTCCGCAAACAATGGTTGCACCAGGCAATGTAATTCCGTTTTCAGGTCCAATAACGTGCACAATTCCATTTTTTTGATGGCCCAATCCCCAATGTGTAATTCCGTATTCGGCAGCATTTTGTTCCAATGCTTTCAACTGATTTGCGGATAAAGGATCTTGAACTGGCAAATGTTGGTTTATGGTTGGCGTGTTATGATCGGCTGTGGCAAAAGTTCTATTTGGATACAACACCGTGTTATTTCTGCTTTTTAATCCCAAAAAAGCCACAGGACTTGTAACTTCGTGGATTAAATGGCGGTCAATAAATAACACATCTGGTCCGTCGTTAATTTTCCGAATCACATGTGAATCCCAAACTTTATCAAATAATGTACTGCTCATTTCTATTTTTTTTAAATCTATTTCTTTTTTTGCGACCAAATTAAGTGGTTATGGTTGCAAGAACGGGTGCAAAATTATAAAAAACAATAAAAATATCAATTCAATTATTGATGAACTACGATACCCAAACCGTTTTTATGAGGATTTACTCATCTATTTTGTATTTTTTCATTTTTGTATGGCGACTTCATTTTTAATTTTATTTTATTTTGATACATTTTGTGATGAAGAGAATGTAGCTTGGTGCAATTATTTATTTAACCTGTTTTAACAAAAAATAAGTGGCTGCTTTAGCTATGACACAATAAAAATTGATTTTTTATAAATAATTCGCAGTGTTTATTTCTGATTTGATTTTTAAAAATGAACTCATTTAATCTTCATTTATCAAAAAAATGCAAATATTCTGTGAAATATTATCCATTCTTCTTGCTAAAATACTACGATATTCAAAAATAAATTGACAACTGTTTCTGGCGTATATTTTGAATAGTTTAAACGCAAATTTCATTTTGTTATTTAGAAAATCTACAAATTTTTCAATAAGAAAATCACTACTCAAAATTTTGTTAAAGCGCTCCTAAAATCTTATCTTTACTTTGAAACGCCAAATTCTATATGAAATTAATTACTGCCTTTTTAATCTTCTTTTTTTTAATTTCCTGTAAGGACAAAAAGCCTATAAAAATTGTTGAAGTTCCTAAAATAGAAGTCACCAAAGAAGGTAAAATTATTCCCATTGACTCAACTAAAATAGATGCCATAAAGGATTCAAGTGTCATGGCTTTTTATAATGCCATTCAAAATAAAACTTTTTGGCTAACCAATTTAAATAGAAAAAATATTGTTAGGTTATTTTATCATGTGCAAAGCGAAGGTTTATTTCCGACGGATTTTGACCTGAAAAGAATACAAGCTTCAGAAAAAATATTTGACAGTTTAACGGATTCAAAGCTGGTGGATTATGATATTTTACTCACTGAAAATTTAAGTCGTTATGTTCAAAAAGTGAGCAAAGGAAGTTTAAATCCAAAAAAATTATACTCCAATTGGGAATTGAAAGAAAACAACATCGATTTTGAGGAATTGCTGCTCAATTTTCAGAAAAAAGATTCTTTTGATTATGCCGTAAATGCAGCATCACCAAATTATATTGTTTACAAACAGCTAAAAACCGCACTTAAAATTATAAATGGACTGCCAAAAGACAATTTTAAAAGAATTGAAGTCAAGGATAAAATTGTATTAAATGATAGTAATCCTGCATTAATTGATATCAAAAAAAGATTGATTTATTGGAAAGACCTTAAACCTTTAGACAGCTTAACACCCATTTATGATGAAGCTACGGAATTGGCGATTAAAAAGTTTCAAATCCGCCACGGACTTGGAACAGACGGCGTTATTGGCATTGGAACAATAGGAGCTTTAAATTTTACCAAAAAACAGCGCAAACAACAAATAATTGCCAATATGGAACGATGGCGGTGGTTTCCACGAGAATTTGAGCAGGAATATGTTATTATTAATATTCCTGATTACAGTTTGCGTGTTATAAAAAATGCGGATACCATAAGAACGCACCGGGTAATTATTGGCAAGGCAGCGAGAAAAACACCTATATTGTCCTCTAAACTCACGCATTTAATATTCAATCCTACATGGACTGTTCCCCCTACTATTTTAAGAAATGATGTTATTCCGGCAGCATCCAGAAACCGAAATTACTTCAGCAATAAAAATATTACCATTTATAATGCCAACAACCAAGTGGTGAGTCCTGGAAATTGGAGTGTTGACAAAGCGAGAAGCTACCGTTATGTCCAAAGTCCCGGCAATCATAATTCTTTGGGTTTGATAAAAATTGCATTTCCAAACCGATTTACCGTATATCTTCACGACACCAATACCCGAGGGTTTTTTGAAAGAGATATTCGTGCATTAAGTTCGGGCTGCGTTCGTGTACAAGATCCGTTTGAACGTGCGGAATATCTTTTAGATGATTCTGAAAAATGGCGTATGGATCAAATTATGGAATCCCTAAACACTGGTAAAACTTCACAAGTAAATTTAAAGAAAGACGTTTACATCCATATTTTATATTGGACTGCCTGGAGTGAAAATGGCAGTTTACAATTTAGAGATGACCTTTATAATTTGGATACAGACTTGTATAAAAAGTTAGATTAAGTTTTTAGGACGGGTAATAAACATATAAGCACGATTTGTCTTTAATGAGGTCTATAATCTCTTTAGAAACCTTACTTGGCAAAGAAGGACAACCGAAGCTTCTACCCAATCGGCCGTGTTGTTTTATAAAATTTTCCGACACATAATCAGCTCCGTGGATAACAATAGCTCGGTCTCTTGCATTGCTGTTCACCCCTTTTTCTTGTCCGTCTAAACGCAAAGAATAACCGTGTTTTCCCATATAGGTTTCACCGGTTAAATACAATCCCAAACTGCTTTGATGAGATTCTGGTTTATTTGAAAACTCGTCTGCAAATTCATTGCCTGAATTTTTTCCGTGTGCCACCAAAGATTGAAATAAAATGGTGTTTTTATTTAAATCAATTACCCACAAACGGCTTTCTTTTGAAGACAAACTAAAGTCGACCAACGTTAAAATATTCTTCTTAATTTTCCCGTTTTCCTGAAGTTTATTAAAAGCTTGAAGCGCTTTGGTAAAACTTTCAATTTTAGGAAGTTTAAAATTATTTGTTGCTAAGCTGTTGTATATTATTTCAGCTTTAGATGCCGTACTGTTAGAAACATTTGTTGCCTCTAATTTTGGGCTTCGCACTTTATTGGAAAATGAAGGGTTTACTATAAAGGAAAAAAATCCTATCAACAAAAAAGAGGTTATTTTGTAAGTCATTGTAAATCATTAAGTTTAATGTCAAAATTCAAGATGGCGCAAATTAAGGATTTATAATTGTTCCGCCAACTTATATCAAAATATTCATAAAGGTTTAACATTTTGGGGATTTATTTGTTTTACTCCATAAAATCAAAATAAACAGTTATCAAGTGTAAAAACTGTTTTAAATGCATTTTATTGTGCAATCTTTATTATGTTAAATATTCGGGCAATTATGATGTCATCTCAAATGGACTCTGTTTTATTTATATTTTCAAAATAAAGTTTCAATTTTAACATTTTTTATTGCAATATTTTTCTTTAAAATATTGATTATTATTGTACGGACCGGTCGCGACCTGTCCCTACGCGACCTGTCCCAACACAATCCCAAATTAGAAATTATTTAGAATTATTTTAAATATTGTTTCAAAATAGGCATTAATGAAATGAAATTATTAATTTTAAATAAAAATGCTCAAAAAAACACTCTTTTTTTCTAAGAAATGCGCATTGACCACGAAAGACGACCAACTCGTTATAAAATCCGAAATTAGAGATGCCACTATTCCCATTGAAGATATTGGGTTTGTGGTGATTGAAAATCAGGAAGCATATATTTCAATTCCGGCATTAACAAAATTAATTGATAACAATGTTGGTGTCATTTTTTGCAATGAAAAACATATGCCAAATTCCATGTTACTTAATTTAGAAGGGCATCATTTGCAACAATCCTTATTTGCCTCTCAGCTAAATGCCAGCGAACCTTTAAAAAAGCAATTGTGGCAACAAACTGTAAAAACAAAAATTAAGCACCAAGCGCAACATTTACAACAGCTAAATAAGCCTTTCAAAGTTTTAAATTTTCATGAAGCTAAAGTTTTAAGCGGCGACACCGATAACAGAGAAGGTGTTGCAGCAGCACATTATTGGAAACATATTTTTGATTTCGATTTTAAGAGAGAACGGTATGGCGATTATCCCAATTTATTTTTAAATTATGGCTATATTATTTTAAGAGCTGCCGTTGCAAGAGCTATTGCCGGAAGCGGACTTTTAAGTACGCTTGGCATTCATCATCACAATAAATACAACGCTTTTTGTTTGGCCGACGATATTATGGAACCTTTCAGACCTTTGGTTGATGCAAAAGTTATTGAGATTATAAACACTTTTCCCGATAAGGAATTGACCACAGAAATTAAGGCTGAACTTTTAAAAGTACTTACCCAAACTGTTTATTTTGAAGATACCAAAAGCCCTTTAATGGTTGCTTTATCAACAACCACAAGTTCCTTACAACAATGTTTTACTGGGGAAGTTAGAAAAATTAACTATCCAAATTTATGGAATTAAACGGATACAGGATTATGTGGCTATTTGTTTTTTTTGATTTGCCAACCGACACTAAAAAGGATAGAAGAAATGCGCAACAATTTAGAAAAAATTTATTGAAAGATGGTTTTACTATGATGCAATATTCGGTTTATACCCGGCATTGTGCCAGTAGTGAAAGCGCCGATGTACACGAAATACGTGTAAAACGATTGTTGCCGCCACTTGGCAAAGTGAGTGTTTTAAGAATTACCGATAAACAATTTGGGAATATCATGAATTTTTGGGGCGTTGATTTGGTGCCAAAAGAACCGCCACCAATGCAGTTGGAGTTGTTTTAAATACAATTTAAAAAATGCCTCAATAGCAGCTTAAGACTTTGAAAATCTTTTGTCAATGAATGTCTTAATACTGTTGTCTTCCAATTATTGTGATAATTTCTACTTCATCATTATTGATTTTGTAATAAATGGTATCTACTCCACAAACGCAATATCTTTGAACATTTTGATATTTTGTTACTTCTGGAAATAGGTAAGGATTGGATGCTATTTTACTAAAACATTCAAATAACATATCTTAGTATTTATTGGCTTGCATTAAACCAAAGCTACCCAAACTATATTCAAAAATCCTTTTAATATCTTCTTCTGCCTCAAATGACAGTTTGTATTTATACATTCAATCTGCTTTTTATTTCTGCCAAAAGTTCCTCTTTAGTTTTGGTACTAAACCCACTTTTTAAACCTTTGTCAATTTTCATTTGAACATAGTTGTGATATTCTTCTCGTTCTCTTGCTTGCTTGATCAAATAATTTACAGCTTCGCTTTTACTATTAAATTCTTGCTCCGCGACTTGATTTTTTAACCATTCGTCATTTTGTTTTGCTAAAGTGATACTTTGTCGTGCCATGATTTTATATTTTCATTGGTGTAAATTTACACCAATTTATTTAAATCGAAAAATATATTTTTCTCGATGAATGTATTATAAAACATTTTCCCGATAAGGAATTGACCACAGAAATTAAGGCTGAACTTTTAAAAGTACTTACCCAAACTGTTTATTTTGAAGACACTAAAAGCCCCTTAATGATTGCTTTATCAACAACTACAAGTTCCTTACAACATCCTCCTGGCAAAGTGAGTGTTTTAAGAATTACCGATAAACAATTTGGGAATATCATGAATTTTTGGGGTGTTGATTTGGTGCCAAAAGAACCGCCACCAATGCAGTTGGAGTTGTTTTAAACTTAATCTTTAAAAATATCTGTCATCCAATTCTCAGGATTATTTTCGATATAATTAATGATATTATAAAATCCGTTTTCATCTCTGATAATATGGTCATAAAAAGAGCGATGCCAAGCAAAATCATCATATCCAGCCTTATG
>JBAZGP010000119.1:8672-9346 GCA_041652835.1 Lutibacter sp.
ATAAGCGCCCATAATCTGCGAAAGTGATTTTATTTTCATTTGCGGAAGAGCTAATTCTGAAGCAATTTTATTGTTATTTATTTTTGATGAATCAATTTCAATCACTGCATGAATATGATTTGGCATAATAACATATTTATGCAAAACCACATACGAATATTGATTTTCCAACCACGCCAATTGATTCTTGGCTACTAATCCAAATTCATTTAAAATCATTTTTGTGGAATTTTCATCAATCGCGGACAGATCCTGTATGGACAGGTCGCGACCTGTCCCAGTCCCAACAATTTCACCAAAACAACAAACCATATTATTAACACACGATGTTACGAAATACAAATTATTCTGAGAATAATCATATCCTTTCATTCTATTTCGCTTTCTGTTTTTCATTATTATTTAATTATGATTGAAATTATTTAGCCATAAATATAGGAAAATCATTTCCACATCACAAAACCTCGCGTACGGACAGGTCGCGTACGGACAGGTCGCGACCTGTCCCTACAATTAAAAAAACACCCCAATCTTGGCTGTTCTGCACAAAAAAGAAGCGTTTTTTATTACGATATTCTCCTTTAAATTCTTGATAATCATCTCGCGTACGGACAGGTCGCGACCTGTCCCTACAAATCTGCGCAACTAATATCGTTTTCTCTAATCTTTAATCA
>JBAZGP010000120.1:0-2456 GCA_041652835.1 Lutibacter sp.
TACCTGAATACTTTGTATGTGGACAAAAATCTGAAATATCACGGTTTGATTCAGGCATTTTCACGAACCAATCGTGTACTAAATGACACTAAACCTTATGGAAATATTTTAGATTTCCGTTCGCAACAGGAAGCTGTTAACCAAGCCATTACGCTTTTTTCAGGAGAAGATAACGGACGAGCAAGAGAAATTTGGTTGGTTGACCCTGCACCTGTAATGATTGATAAATACAAAAAAGCGGTAGAAGATTTAGGTGCCTTTATGAAGGAACATAATTTAATAAACGAACCGCAAGAAGTTTATAACTTGAAAGGTGATGCGGCACGAATTGCCTTTGTAAAAAACTTTAAAGAAGTACAAAGACTTAAAACGCAATTAGACCAATACACTGACATAGACGAAAAACAAAAAGCAAAAATTGAAGCCATTTTACCCGAAGAGACTTTGCAGGAGTTCCGTAGTTCGTACATAGAAACAGCCAAGCAGTTACGGGAAATACAACAAAAAAATGGTGAAAATGCATCGCCCGAAATTCAGCAACTCGATTTTGAATTTGTACTTTTTGCTTCTGCCGTGATTGATTATGACTATATAATGAACCTAATGGCAGAAAACTTGGGAAAAAAGCCGAGTAAACAAAAATTGTCGCCATCTCAAGTCATCAGTTTGCTAAAATCTAATTCCAACTTAATGGATGAAGAAAAAGACCTTACCGATTTTATTAATCAAGTTGATTGGACAGTAGGTCAAACCGTAAATGAATTAAAAAGCAATTTTGAAACCTTTAAAGAAGATAAATACAACCAAGAACTGGCTACCATTTCGAATAGATACGGTTTAAAAACGGCTGACTTAAAAACCTTTGTTGAGAATATAATGAGCCGAATGATTTTTGACGGTGAAAAACTAACCGACCTATTAGAGCCATTGGATTTAAGTTGGAAAGAGCGAAGAGTAAAAGAATTGGCTTTGATGGAGGACTTAGTGCCTCAATTAAATAAACTAGCCCAAGGGCGTGAAATTTCAGGATTAGCAGCGTATGAGTAAGAAGAATAAATTGATACCTGAGTTTCGTTTTCCTGAGTTTAAGAATGAGGGGGAGTGGAATATAGACAAAGTCGACAACCTTTTTGATTTACAAGATGGTTTTTCATTCTCGTCATTTGATTTAACAAATGAACATAAAGAATCTATACAGGTCATTCGTATTACAGATATAAATAATCAAAATAAAAATGACGAAAAGGTTTATGTGTCAAACCATAAAATTCAGGAATTAAATATTTCCAAATGCGAAGTTCGTAAGGGTGATTTGTTGTTAAGTATGACAGGTGCAGCAGGATTTAATTTTTTTATTTGGAATGCTGATAATGGTTACATTAATCAGCGGACAATGAAAATTTATCCGAGAAAAAAAGTTAATGAATCGCTTAAAATTATTATTGACCCACTTATTCATTCAAAAATTAATTCAATAGGTACTGGACAGAATAACAACCTATCAAAAGACGCTTTAAAGGAAATTGAATTCCCATTTCCAATTCCAAAAGAACAACAAAAAATCGCCTCCTGCCTTTCTTCCTTAGATGAAGTAATTGCAGCCCACAGCCAAAAGTTGGAACTACTCAAAAACCACAAAAAAGGCTTGATGCAAAACCTTTTTCCGCAAGAAGGAGAGAAAGTGCCGAGGTATCGGTTTAAGGAGTTTGAGAAGTATGGGAAGTGGCGAAAAACAACAATTGACGAAATAGCAAAAGTCAGTGCAGGTGGAACGCCTGAAAGTACTAATCCTGAATATTGGAATGGAAATATACCTTGGATGAATTCAGGCGAATTAAATAATAAAAGAATTTATTCGGTATCAAATTATATTACTTCTAAAGGTCTAAAAGAATCAAGCACTAAATTAATACCTCCTAATTGTGTCCTGATTGGTTTAGCTGGTCAAGGAAAAACTAGAGGCACAGCAGCAATTAATTATATAAAATTGTGTACTAATCAGTCTATAGGCTCAATTCACCCGAATGAAGATGTTTTTGATAGTGAATTTCTTTATCAAAAAGTTGATTCAATGTATGAGAAGCTAAGGTATTTATCGGCAGGAGATGGTGGGAGAGGTGGACTTAATTTGCAAATAATTAAAAAAATAGAGTTATTACTACCTAACCCTAAAGAACAACAAAAAATAGCTTCTTGTCTTTCTTCACTAGATGAAATCATTTCTACACAAGTAGAGAAAATAAAGGAATTGAAGCAGCACAAAAAGGGATTGATGCAGGGTTTGTTTCCAAAGACAAATGATATATGAGTAAGCAATTAAACATAAACCAAAACGAGTATAGCGAAATACTGCAACAGGCTGTCGCAGAAATCCGAATTGCCAAAAATGTCATTGCCAAACAACTGGCAAATGCAGCCAATTCGGTGTATTGGAGCTTGGGAAAATTACTTTTTGA
>JBAZGP010000120.1:2466-3286 GCA_041652835.1 Lutibacter sp.
AAGAAGGCTACGGCAGTGGCGTAGTAAAACAATTGTCTGTGGATTTAAAAGATGAATTCCCCGATATGGGCTTGTCGCCACGTAATTTGTGGGATATGAAACGGTTTTATGAGCATTATCATTTGGCAGACCAAAAACTGCGACAGGCTGTCGCAGTTTTGCCTTGGGGGCACAATTTACTTTTAATCAACAAAGTGCAATCGCTTTCTGCTATTGAGTTTTACGCAAACGAAGTCCTTACAAAAGGCTGGTCAAGAGATTTGTTGCTCAACGCCATAAAAATGGATAGTTATGGTCAGGCTCAAAACCAAATTGCTACAAACAATTTCAGCCAAACGCTTCCTGCACTCAATGCCGATTATGCCAACGAAGTATTTAAAAGTTCGTACAACTTGGGTTTTCTGGGCATTACCGAACCCGTAAAAGAATTGGAACTCGAAAAACGGCTCATTGCTAAAATCAAAAATTTTATTTTAGAGTTAGGCAAAGGTTTTACGTTCATCGGCAACCAACACCGCTTGGAATACAACGGCAAAGAGTATTTTGTGGATATACTTTTCTTTCACAGAGGGCTACGATCATTGGTAGCTATCGAATTGAAAATAGGAAGTTTTAAAGCCGAATATGTGGGGAAAATGAATTTGTATCTTTCATTGCTCGATAAACTAGAAAAAGGCGGAAACGAAAACCAATCTATCGGCATTATACTCTGTGCCGACAAAGACCATTTAGATGTAGAAATTGCTCTGCAAGACGTGGGTAAACCCATAGGCGTAGCCGAATACCAACTGTTGCTGCCCAAAGATGAATTGCAAACCTT
>JBAZGP010000120.1:3296-9244 GCA_041652835.1 Lutibacter sp.
TGGTAAACGAAATAAAAGCCAGTGAAGAAACCAATGATAATGAAGAATGAGTGTTCCAAAGAAATTATATAAATACAAAACATTGAAAAATGTGGCGGTAAGATTAAGAGATGATTTGAATAATCATCACTTTGTTTTACTGTATGCCTATAATGGAACAGGCAAAACACGACTTTCAATGGAATTTAAGGACATAAGCAAGAAACGGAAGAAAAATCCTGCAACAGACACACTTTACTACAACGCCTATACAGAAGACCTTTTCCATTGGAACAACGACCTTGAAAACGATATGCAAAGGCATTTAATCATCAATAGAAATTCAAGGTTTTTTGAAGGATTCCGAGAATTGGCATTGGAAGAAAAGATTTTCAATTTTCTTGAACGATACGCAGACTTTGATTTTAGAATTGATTACGACAATTGGACAATCACTTTCAATAAAGGTGAAGAAAACGACCATATTAAAGTTTCTAGAGGTGAAGAAAATATATTTATCTGGTGCATATTCTTAGCAATAGCTGAACTTGCCATTGATGATGACGGAAATGGACCATACAATTGGGTTAAATTCATTTACATAGATGACCCTATTTCATCATTGGATGACAATAATGCGATTGGTGTTGCAAGCGATTTAGCCAAACTTTTGAAAAAAGGAAAGGACAAAGTCAAAGTTGTTATTTCTTCCCATCATTCATTGTTTTACAATGTGATGTATAATGAACTTAAAAAGATAGAAAATAAAAGCCACTTCCTTCATAAAAACGGAATTGATGGGTATATTTTGAGAGCAACTGATGAAACACCATTTTTTCACCATGTTGCATTGTTAACCGAATTGAAAAAGGTATCAGAAAGCGGTAATGTAAATACCTATCATTTTAATATGCTGAGAGGCATTTTAGAAAAAACATCAACATTCTTCGGGTATGATGATTTTTCTAATTGCATTAAAGATGATGAAGATGAAGTGCTTTTTTCTAGGGCTTTAAACTTATTAAGTCATGGCAAATATTCTATTTACCAACCTGTGGAAATGAATCAAGACAACAAAGAATTATTCAAAAGAATATTGAATACGTTTTTGGGAAAGTATGAATTCCAATTACCTGAAATATTCGCATAATATAAAAGATAAGTCAATGACACAAAAAGAACAAAAACAATTAGGCGATACACTTTGGGACATAGCAAATGATTTGCGTGGTGTGATGAATGCAGATGATTTTCGTGATTATATGCTTTCATTTCTCTTTCTTCGGTATTTATCATTTAATTATGAAGGAGCTGCAAAAAAAGAATTGGGAAAAGATTACCCCAAAAGTACATCCGTAGAGGTAAAACCTGACTTTATTGTTCCTCCACCTTTAGAAATTTGGTATAACAAGAATAAAAAAGATGTTGAGGACTTTGAAAAGCAAATGCGAAGAAAAGTTCATTATGTAATTAAACCACAACACTTGTGGAGCAACATTACAGAACTGGCTCGTACCCACAAAGATGAGTTATTGGAAACATTGGACGAAGGTTTTCGCTATATAGAGAATTACTCTTTTGAAAGCACCTTTAAAGGATTGTTCTCAGAAATCAACCTAAATTCTGAAAAGCTAGGTAAAACGCCTAAAGAAAGGAATAGTAAACTTTGTAAGATAATTACCAAAATAGCCGAAGGGATTGCAGATTTTTCTACAGATACAGATACACTTGGTGATGCTTATGAATATTTGATTGGAAAATTTGCCGCAGGTTCAGGAAAAAAAGCAGGGGAATTTTATACCCCTCAACAAATTTCAACCATTCTTTCCCGAATTGTCATTTTAGATTCACACGACCCGACAACAGGCACAAAGCCTAAATTGGATAAAGTGCTTGATTTTGCTTGTGGTTCGGGTTCGTTGCTTTTGAATGTAAGGAACCAATTGAAGAATTCGAAGGGACATATTGGAAAAATATACGGTCAAGAAAAAAATATCACAACCTACAACCTTGCCCGAATGAATATGCTTTTGCACGGTATGAAAGACACCGAGTTTGAGATATTTCACGGAGACACTTTAGAGAATCAATGGAATTTGCTCAATGAAATGAACCCGAGCAAAAAGATAGAGTTTGATGCCATTGTCGCTAATCCTCCTTTTAGTTTGCGTTGGGAACCCAATGACACTTTTGCAGAAGATTTTCGCTTTAAGAGTTATGGATTAGCTCCAAAATCAGCAGCTGACTTTGCTTTCTTATTGCACGGAATGCACTTTTTAGCAAAAGAAGGAACAATGGCAATCATTTTACCTCACGGAGTTTTATTCCGTGGTGGTGCAGAGGAACGAATAAGAACGAAACTTTTAAAAGAGAATAAAATAGATACAGTTATTGGTTTGCCTTCAAATTTATTTTACTCAACAGGTATTCCAGTTTGTATTTTGGTTTTGAAAAACTGCAAAAAGAAAGAGGATGTTTTATTCATCAATGCAAGTGAGCAATTTGAAAAAGGCAAACGACAAAATACGCTTGGTAAAAATCATTTAGACAGCATAGTTGAAACTTACAAATTCAGAAGCGAAAGAGAACGTTACTCTCGTAGAGTTTCAATGGAAGAAATCAAAAAGAACGGTTATAACCTGAACATTTCTAGATATGTAAGCACATCAAAGGACGAAGTGCAAATTAACTTGAAAGAAGTAAGTAAAAAATTGACTTCAATTAATGAAAGTATAAAGATATATACAGATAAACACAATGAATTCTTGAAAGAGTTAGGACTTAAACCAATTTAAAAGATGCCAACTATTTGCAAGCACATTGCCAAGTCGCGCGAAAAGCCATACACATTTGCAATTCGCTAAAGCCAACGCAACACCAAAAATTACAAAAGAGTATGTCTTTGCAGACGCTACAAACAGAACGGAAAATAAAGTACGAAAACACAACAAAGACGTATATAAAAAATAGC
The DNA here is from genome assembly GCA_041652835.1 of Lutibacter sp. Lineage (GTDB taxonomy): Bacteria > Bacteroidota > Bacteroidia > Flavobacteriales > Flavobacteriaceae > Lutibacter. The sequence goes on from JBAZGP010000120.1 coordinate 6,247, forward strand.
GGTTTTAGTGCTTAAACGAAAGATAAATAATAAAATAAAGGTCAGTTATAAACCGAAAAGTTAGTGCTTAAAACCAAGTCCGCCAAATCTTTTTGATTTGGCTTTAGAACAAAAAAGATAAAACAAAATAAAAAGTTTTGACTAAGTGCGTAACCAAAAGTTCATTACTTTTAATTCCCGTACTAACAAAAGCCTAAGCGTTAGGCACAAGGCCGATAGCAACATCAAATAATGAGTGAGTTAACACGTAAGAAATATAAAAAATATTTTCCAAAAAAGAAAAAGGAAAAAGCATTGGATAGAGCTTGGTCAAATCGAGATTTTGAAATCAGTCATTATTGGAAAAGAGCTACTTATTTTTGGACATTTATTGCTGTTGATTTCGCAGGTTATTTTGCCTTAATTAATTCCTCAAACTATTCTAATACAAATGAGAAAACAAATCAGATTGAATTAGTTCTATTATGTCTTGGGTTTATCTTTTCATTGGCTTGGTTATTAGCAAATTTAGGAAGTAAAAAATGGCAACAAAATTGGGAGAAACAAATAACCGAACTTGAGAATCAAGAAACTGGACCATTATATAAAACTGTAATAAACAAAAATAGTTATTCTGTTTCAAAAATAAATATTAGAGTTAATATTATTGTTTTAGTAATTTGGATTATACTCGGTTGGAATTTTCTTAATCTAAATTATAATTTTGGAATTACAAATGTTCATTATTTTACAACTATTACTTTGACTATAATACTGATAATCTCTTTAGATATGATTTTTGGTGGTGGAAAAAGTGGATTCAGATATGTCAATAAGAACGAACCATATTTTAATGATTACAAAACCAAAATCAAGATGAAAGAAAAAATTAAAGTATTAGCCGCTTTAAAGGCTGATTCAATGGAAGGATGGGGATGGATTAGTGAAAATTTAATTAACGAAAATGGATATTATGAAATTGATAATCTAAATGGCAAAAAAACTATTTGTTATTTAAGAGTAATAGATGCAAATTTTATTAAAAATTATGGAAAAGAAGATACATATAAATTAAAAGAAACAGATAGTGTTCTAATATTAAATGAATATTACAGATTTAAAACTGGAATTAATAATACAAATGAGTTAACTAGCCTAAAAATAAGTAAATGTAATTGGCTAAAAAGAAATTTTGTATTTGAATTATCTCATCCAAACCCATACGTAAGACAAAATGGAAAACTGACTATCATTTCGATTCTACTAGGATTAACCTCAATCCTCTTGGCTATTTACACATTATGGGAATGAAAGCCCAATGACTAAGCCGTATAAAATTTATGCTTAAATTTGAACTGGTACAAACCGACAAACATTCAACAAACGATTTTTTGGACGTACAAATTACATAAAGAAATTCGGTGGCAAATATTTTAACCCGAAAATTATAAAAACCATAATTTATAAAAAATGAAACACAATTTTCAACTTTCAGATTTCCCTAATTCGAACTTCGAAATAGAAACGTCAATTTGGACAGGAAAATCAAAATTATTTATGAATAATTCTGAGGTAAAAAAATCAACTGAGAAAGGTAAACCATTTCTAATTCCGAGAGCTGATGGAAGTCTTGCTTTAGCATTCGCTAAACAATCATATCCTGATTTAGTTCCAACATTAGGAATTGATGGAAAAATAAATCTCATTGTTGAGAAACTTAAATGGTATGAATATATTGTCGGAGGACTTCCAATAATATTGATTTTTGCTGGTGGATTGATTGGTGGGATAATTGGAGTTATTGCTTCTCTGACAAATTTTAGTATTTTTAGACAAGAAGGAAATCCAATGTTAAAATACACAAAAGTGATTGGAGTAACTGGGGTTTCCTATTTGGTTTATTTATTAATTGTAACGATATTCACATTATTGATAAAATAAAAAACATTAGCCAACAAGATGCATATAATTTATGCTTATTTTAAACTAAATATGAACCGACACGCATTCAACAATCGATTTGCTTCTGCGGAAAACCTATGGTTTTTTGATCGTACAAATGAATGACAGTAAATTTAAACGTTTAAAATCAAAAAGCGGACAACCTTACTTTAATTTGAAAGCAACTAATTATAAAATAATTGAAACAAGTGAAATGTATTCTTCAGAAAGTGGAATGAGATTGTCAACAAGGTTTTCAAGTTTTAAGAATATAAGATCTTTGAGATATGTTTAATCTGCATCCTGCTGGATTGACATTATTTAGCACTAAAATGAACTTGAAATGTTAAAAAAATGTTAAATTTTTAGAATCGGGAGGAATTCGGGAGTCGTTCTTTTTTAACCGTTCTGAAGCCCTTTTAAATGCTCAAATCTTAAAATATTGGTTGTTTCCTCATTGCCCACCAAAGTTAAAAGCTTCCATTTTTGGAGGCTTTTTTTATGCTTAAAAAATATTTTACTTAAATGATAGTTATCATATTTTTACAGTATAGCTTTAGCTACATTTGCCCCCGTAGGAATTCTATCCTACATCTTTTTCATAGCAATTTTCCTCCTCTAACCCCAAGTTTGAGGAGGTTTTTTTATTTCAAAAATAAGCTAATTCCTTATTGCCCACCAAACAAAAATCTTGTAGGAAATTATAGGATTTTTTATATTTCTAAATGGTATAATTCCAGTTTTTGTAAATATTAAGAATTCTCAACTATTTTAATTTCTTCTTCTGTTAACTTATACCAAATTAAATTTATAATGATGTATAAAGAAATTGAAATATTTTTATGATTAATTGATTTAAAAAATATTAGTATAGCCTTAGTTACGGTAAAATTTTTTGACGAAAAGTAAACGAAAAAAAACAATTTATATGCGACATTATATGTTTAAATTGGTATTACATGTTAAGATATTATTTTTTTGTATATCCGCAAAGACGAATAATTGACAATAATTACTTATCTTTAGAAAAAATAAAGGTATGAATATTTTTAGTTTTACAGCAGAATTTAATAGCGAA
>JBAZGP010000121.1:0-9206 GCA_041652835.1 Lutibacter sp.
AATACACTTTAGGAAAAGACGAAAAATTAAAAAGTCGCACATTAATTGAGCAACTTTTTGCTCATGGAAAACGCGTAAAATTATTTCCTCTACAACTTATTTACCTGCAAGTTAACCATTCTGCAGAGTTTCCGATAAAAGTTGGTTTTTCAGTGCCAAAACGGAATGTAAAACTTGCGGTTGACAGAAACAGAATTAAAAGAATGATGCGTGAAGTTTATCGGTTAAATAAATATCTTTTTTCTGAAAATTTAGATAATAAGTATATTTTTATGTTTATTTATGGTCAGAAGGAGGAACCTAAATATGCCGATTTAGAGGAAATTTTTAAAAAGCTTTGTGTCAAATTTTTAAATAACTTGAAAGAAGATGAGCAAAATTAAAAAATGGATTATTGGTGTTTTGGTGGGATTGGCACTTATGGTAACCACTGCATTTCAATCCGATTTTTTTGAAATTGCCAAACAAATTGATATTTATACCACTTTGTTTAAAGAATTGAATATGTATTATATTGATGAGATAAATCCAGCAAAATTGTCGAATAAAGCCATTGGCGCAATGCTTGAAAGTCTGGATCCATACACGCGATATTACGATGAACAAGGCGTTGAAGATGCCCGTATTGCAGCTACAGGTGAATATGGCGGAATTGGCGTTGTTACCCGTTATAAAAATAAAACCTTAACCATCCGCGAACTGCTTAAAAATTCTCCGGCAGAAAAAGCAGGAATTAAACCGGGCGACAAAATTTTAAAAATTAATGATATTGAAGTCAAGGATTTTGATGAAAGCGGTGTTGCCACATTGCTAAACGGACTTCCAAATACAAAAGTAGCCCTTCAAATTGAGCGTCAAAACAAAAAAATGGAGCTTGAAGTTATTCGAAAAAAAATAGAGGTAAATCCAGTTCCGTATTTTACCATGTTGACCAATGAAGTGGGTTATATTTCATTCACCACATTTAATGAAAAAGCTTCTTTTGAAATGAAAAAAGCATTTTTATCCCTTAAAGAACAGGGAATGAAAAAGCTGATTATTGATGTAAGGGGAAATCCCGGTGGTTTATTGAATGAAGCGGTTTCCATAACCAATTTTTTTATTCCGAAAGATAAAATCGTGGTGAACACAAAATCGAAAATTCAAAAATGGAGCGAAACCTTTAAAACAACCCAAGAACCATTGGATTTAGAAATCCCCATTGCTATTTTAATAAACAACCGTTCAGCCTCGGCTTCAGAAATTTTAGCGGGTTCGCTGCAAGATTATGATCGTGCTGTTATTATTGGTGAACGCTCTTTTGGTAAAGGTCTGGTACAGCGTTACTTACCGCTTTCTTACGGCTCTCAAATGAAAATTACGATTTCTAAATATTACACGCCAAGTGGTCGATGTATTCAGGAATTGGACTATACCAACAGAGATGAAAAAGGAAATATTCCAAAATTCTCAAAAAGCACTCAAACCTATAAAACTGAAAAAGGAAGAACTGTTTATGGAGGCGGCGGAATTTTACCCGATGTGGAAATTCAAAAACCCACAACTACAAAAACAACGGAAACCTTGCTAAATTCAGATGCTTTTTTTAACTATGCAACCCAGTTTTTTTATCAAAATTCAACAATTCCTGAACCTTCAAAATTTAAACTGACCGATTCAGATTATCTTTCTTTGAAAAATTATTTGAGTAAAAATCAGTCCGATTTTGAAACCGAAACAGAAACTGAATTTAAAAAAGCGTCACAAATGGCTGCTACTGAAGCATTAAATGAAAATTTATCGAAAAATTATAATGAACTTTTAGCAACCCTTCGGTCAGAAAAATTGAAGGAACTGGATAAAAATAAAGAAGAAATTATCAATAACCTATCGGAAGAAATTATAAAACGGTATTATTACGCAGAAGGTGTTTATCAGCAAAAAACAATTTTTGACAGCACCATTTCAAAAGCCGTTTCAATTTTAAATAATTCAATAGAATACAATGGCATTTTGCACAATTAAAGTAGGGACAGCTCGCGAGTTGTCCGATAGTAAGTTGTCCGCTCAGGATATGTCCAATCCGACTGGAAGTTTTTAAATCATCAAATTAAATAATAAATCTTTTGCTACCACTTTTATAAAAAACCCTACAATAATAATTACACAAATAAACAATATCTTTACATTTTAAAATCAAATTATGCAAAATCCAAAAATAAAAGGAAGAACCCGCGCACAAGAATCATCAAATGCCATTGAGCGGTTATACATTTCTATGCGTCACATATTTACCAGAGGCTTTTACAAACCCATGGGAATTTCAGGAGAAACTTTAAGACAAGCCTTATTATTGCTTCGACCTGAAATTTACGGCTCAATTGCTGATGAAAAAGTGGAGTTAGACGGATTAATTTATGTGATAGAAAGACTTCCTATTGGTATTGAAGAATGTAGGTTTATCAATTTAACTTCTGAAGAAGGTTTTGGGAAATCGCATTTTAAAGCCATTGTTCCGCCCAAACGAAAAAGAAATTGTTACCGAATAGATAAAGATCAAATGAATATTGAAGTTACCCGCGGAAGGTCGGAAATCTATGATATTTTAACACACCTTACTTTTTTATTTATTGAATCTCATAAAATTGCCAACAAAGTAATTATTAATGAAGCCAATGATACCAACAGAGAATGGAAAAAATTGGAAGATATTGTGCTGAACAATATAAAATTGTCAAAAGATGAACGCGACATTATGTTGGCACATTTGGCAAGTATTTTAGGAAGAACTTTTGAAGAAGTGCAACTGGTTCATGGCATTTTAGAAGAGAAAAATAATCCTGATCGGTTTTTTCAAATTATCTTTTGGCTTGGAAATTTGGCCATAAATGAAAAAGTTTACGACTTAAAAAGAACCATAACTTTTAGTCCGGTATTAAGCGAACGCATTGGACACCATATTTACGGTGAAATTTGGGCAAATAACGTTAAAGAGGTTTTACAGGAAAAAGACTTAATGAAACGCCCAATTCATATTATAAGTGCAAATATGCACAGCGTAATGAATTCTATTTATGCGCCAGTTGTTTTGCCAAAACAAATTAAAGACAATGATACCATAGGTTTGTTCGAGTTATTAAGTGATTTTGAAAATGAAGATTTACGCAAACAGGTGGAAGATTATGCCTCAAAAAACGGACTTACTTATATTAAAGACACTTCTGGAACCTATATTGATGTTCAAATTATTGACACGGAGAAAATAGACCTTAGCAAAACAAACTTTAAGTTTGAAAACACACTTCCAAACGATGAAAAACCTGTGCTGATTGTGATGGATTATGCTTTTGGAGAACAGGCTTACGAAACTATGGATGAGTTGTTAAAACCTTATAATGGTGAAATTGGAAAAAACCACCACTTAAATGTGGAATCGGTTTCAATTATGGGTAAAGCAGGAATTTTAGAAGGTGAAAAAGGTGATATTATGATTCCTTCCGCGCATATTTATGAAGGCACTGCCGATAATTATCCATTTAAAAATCAATTGAAGAAGAAAATGTTTGACGGTTGTGGATTAGATGTGTTTACTGGTACAATGGTTACCGTATTGGGAACCTCACTTCAAAACAAAGACATTTTAAATTTCTTTCACGATTCAACATGGAAAGTTATAGGACTTGAAATGGAAGGTGCGCATTATCAAAAAGCCATTCAGGCAGCTTCAAAAATAAGGGGAAATATTTCAGAAAGTGTTAAAGTTCGATATGCCTATTATGCTTCTGACAATCCATTGGTAACTGGGAGTACTTTGGCTTCAGGCGGATTGGGAACAACAGGCGTTCGACCGACTTATGTAATTACCCAAAAAATATTGGAACAAATATTTTAAGGTTTTTATCAACTTAAAAAAAGTTTTTTTTGGAGCGCCTTAATTTAATGGAAGACAAAATCAATTGAAAAAAATGAATGTATTAATTTTAGGTTCGGGAGGACGGGAACATGCAATGGCTTGGAAAATAGCGCAAAGTAAGTTGTTAACGGAATTGTTTATTGCTCCTGGAAATGCCGGAACCTCGGAGTTTGGTACAAATATTAACATCAATCCAAGCGATTTTGAAGCTTTGAAACAAATTGTTCTACTTCACAATATTGAATTGGTTGTTGTTGGTCCCGAAGATCCTTTGGTAAATGGAATCCACGATTTCTTTTTAAATGATGCTAATTTAAAAAATATAGCGGTTATCGGTCCGCAAAAACAGGCGGCACAACTGGAAGGAAGTAAAGAATTTGCCAAAGAATTTATGGTGCGTCACCATATTCCAACTGCTGCCTATAAAAGTTTTACTGCGGAAAATTTAGCGGAAGGATATCAATTTTTGGAAACCTTAAATCCGCCTTATGTTCTAAAAGCTAACGGATTGGCAGCAGGAAAAGGGGTGCTTATTTTGAACGATTTGCAGGAAGCAAAAGATGAATTGAATGAAATGTTAGCAAATCAAAAGTTTGGTGCCGCGAGCAGTAAAGTGGTAATTGAGGAATTTTTAGATGGCATTGAATTGAGCTGTTTTGTGTTAACCGATGGAAAAAGCTATGTTAATTTCCCAAACGCCAAAGATTATAAGCGTATTGGTGAAGGTGATAAAGGATTAAATACCGGCGGAATGGGTGCAGTTTCCCCAGTTCCTTTTGCCAATGAAGTTTTTATAAAAAAAATTGAGAAACAAATTATAAAACCTACGGTAGAAGGTTTGCAAAAAGATGCAATTCCTTATAAAGGATTTATATTTTTTGGCATTATAAAAGTTGGAAATGAACCAAAAGTAATAGAATACAATTGCCGAATGGGCGACCCAGAAAGTGAAGTGGTAATTCCAAGAATAAAAAGTGATTTTTTGGAATTGCTTATTGCTGCTGGAAAAGATAAATTAAACACCAAAACGATAGAATTTGTTGAAGAAAGTGCTTGTAGCGTGATGTTGGTTTCAGGCGGTTATCCGGAAGGTTATGAAAAGGGAAAAGTAATTTACGGTTTGGATAAAGTTAAGGATTCCATTGTGTTTCACGCCGGAACAACAAAAAGAGACAACGAAGTGGTTACGAACGGAGGCCGCGTATTGGCGATTACTTCTTATGGAACAGATTTTAAACAGGCATTAAAAAAATCGTATCAAAACATTGAAAAAATACGTTTTGACGGTATAAATTTTAGAAAAGATATTGGTTTTGACCTCTAAAAAAAAATTCTTGTTGCGCCCTTAAATTGGGGATTGGGGCACGCAACACGCTGCATTCCCATCATTAATGCCTTGCTGAAAGCCAATTTTGAACCGGTTTTGGCAAGTGATGGCGATGCTTTGTTGTTGCTTCAAAAAGAATTTCCTTTTTTAAAAAGTGTTGAACTTCCTTCGTATAACATTCGATATCCGAAAAATGGAAAATACCTTAGGTTTAAACTACTTTTACAACTTCCTGCAATTATTTCAGTAATAAAAAAGGAGCAGATATTTGTTTCTCAACTTATTGATAAAGAGAACATTACCGGAATTATTTCCGACAACAGATTTGGAGTGTATAGCAAAAAAGTACCTTCGATTTATATCACGCATCAATTAAATGTTTTATCGGGAAAAACGACTTTTATAACCTCAAAAATTCATCAAAAAGTAATTAAAAAATTCGATGAATGTTGGGTGCCAGATTTAGAAGGAAATACTAATTTTTCGGGCGTATTGGGACATTTAAAAAAGCATCATTTCCAGCTAAAATACTTGGGAATATTAAGCCGATTTCAACCGAAAAATCTCGAAATTAAATATGATATTTTGGTGCTGCTTTCTGGTGTAGAACCTCAAAGGACATTGCTTGAAAATAAATTACTGAATAAGTTGCAACATTTTAATGGTAGTATTTTAATGGTTAGAGGTGTTTTAAATCCAAGCTTTGATATAAACGCCCCCGGTAATTTTAAAATTGTTAATTATTTGTTGGCCAGCGATTTGGAAAAGGCCATGAATCAAAGTAATTTGGTGATTGCACGTTCAGGATATTCAACGGTAATGGATTTGGCGGCGATGGGAAAAAAGGCTTTTTTTATTCCTACGCCGGGACAATTTGAGCAGGAATATTTGGCAAAAAGGTTGCAGGAAAAATTAATGGTGCCCTATTCAAAACAAGAAGAATTCACAGTGTCTAAATTATATGATTTAGCCAATTTTTCAGGATTTAGTAAAGCGACTTCCGCAGTGGATTTAGAGTTGTTCAAACTTTTCGAGGGTAAATGAAAATGTTGATCCTTTTTTGAATTCGCTTTCTACAAAAATATTTTCGTCATGAGCTTCAACGATATGTTTTACAATGGCAAGCCCTAAACCAGAACCGCCCTGTTCACGTGACCTGCTTTGATCTACCCTATAAAAACGTTCAAAAATTCTCGGTAGGTGCTTGGCTTCAATCCCTTCGCCATTATCAACGATTTTAATCAGTATTTTATCTTTTTTGAAGGGCTCAATACTTACAGTAGCAGTACCACCAACTTTACCGTATTTTATAGCGTTTACCAAGAGGTTAGTGAGTATTTGTTCCACTTTCTCAATATCTCCAATCACCATGACCGGAAACGGATATTTTTTATTAAAAACCAAGTTAATATCACGTTTTTTTGCTTTCATTTCAAGCAATTCAAATACATTTTGAATTAAGGGAACAACATTAAAACGTTCTTTGTTTAAATGTAAATCAGCTGATTCTAATTTAGAAATTAAATCTAAATCCTTTACAATTGAAATAAGCCTTTCAACGCCTTTGTTGGCTCTTTCCAAATATTTTTTGCTAATTTTTTTATCTTTAATTGCACCATCAGCCAAGGTTAATAAATAACCCTGAACCGTAAATAACGGTGTTTTTAATTCGTGTGAAATATTTCCTAAAAATTCTCTTCGATAGTCTTCTCTCAAATTTAAATTTTTTATTTGCTGTTGTTTGATATTTGCAAATTTTTGAACTTCTCTTGAAAGGGTGTCAATATCTGTGGTAATTGATGTTTTTTTAAAATCGGAGAAATCTAAAATCGAAACGCTATCATAAATTCTTTTGATGCTCTGAAAAATAAATTTTTCCAAGCGGAATTGTGTAATTAAAAATGTAACGGTAAAAACAACAGAGGCATTAAGCAATAAATAGGTAAACTTAAGTGAAATCTCTAAAAAGAAATAGGCCAAAAATGCAAGCGCAAGCGAGGTGAAAACAGTAACGTAAACCGATGTCCAAAAAGCAAAAGAATATGTTTTTTTAACCTTCATCAATCACAAATTTATATCCGACACCCTTTATGGTTTTAAAATGATCATCGCCCAATTTTTCTCGCAATTTCCGAATATGAACATCAATCGTTCTTCCGCCCACAACCACTTCATTTCCCCAAACCTGATTTAAAATATCATCGCGTTTAAATACTTTTCCAGGTTTTGATGTCAACAACGCAAAAAGTTCAAATTCTTTTCTTGGAAGAGACATTTTTTCGCCATTTTTAATAATCACATATTCTTCTCGGTCAATAATAAATTCGCCAATAGTAATTTGTTCTGACTCTTCTGTATTTACATCGTCAACCCTCCTCAAAAGCGCTTTTATTTTACTTATCAGTACCTTAGGTTTTATTGGTTTTGTGATATAATCATCTGCACCAACATCAAAACCAGCCATTTGTGAATAATCTTCATTTCGCGCGGTAAAAAAGGTAATCAGCACATGTTCCAAACCATTGGTTGCCCTGATTTTTTCACAGGCTTCAATCCCGTCCATTTCGGGCATCATAATATCTAAAATAATTAAATGAGGCATGTTTTTTTTTGCTTTTTCAATAGCCTCAATCCCGTTTTTGGCGGTATAAATTTTATAGCCTTCATTTTTTAGGTTGTACCCAACAATTTCTAAAATATCTGGTTCGTCATCAACTAAAAGTATTTTAATATCTGAATTTTTCATATTTGGTGCTATTTTAAATCATAAAAGCAGTCAAAAGTAGTTATAATATTTTCTCACGATGCAAAAGATATCCAATTTTTAAAATTATAACAATAAGATAACATAAACCTTACAATAGCTTAATTTTTAGTACATTTATCTTTAAAAAGTCATGAATATAACACTGAATTTTGAAAACATTCTGTTTTTAGATATTGAAACCGTACCAGAAGTTGAAAATTTTTCTGAGTTGTCTGAAGAAAAACAAGAGCTTTTCTCCCAAAAGACTGCATATCAGCGCAAAGATGAAGTGACCTCCGATGAATTTTATGAACGTGCAGGAATTTGGGCTGAATTTGGTAAAATTGTGTGCATTTCAGTCGGGTATTTTGTGAATTTTAATTCAAAAAACAGGATGTTTCGCGTCACTTCTTTTTTTGGTGATAATGAATCCGTTATTTTAAATGGGTTTAAAAAGTTGCTCGAAAGTCATTTCAGCAAACCCGAGCATATTTTATGTGCGCACAACGGCAAAGAATTTGATTTTCCATACATGGCAAGGCGAATGATTATCAATCAAATAGCTTTGCCAGAAAAACTGAATTTATTTGGCAAAAAACCTTGGGAAATACAACATTTGGACACTATGGAGTTGTGGAAATTTGGAGATTATAAACATTACACTTCCTTAAAACTACTCACATTAATTTTAAATATTCCTTCACCAAAAGACGACATAAGCGGCAGTGAAGTTTGCGGCGTTTATTATAAAGAAAAAGACGTAAATCGCATTGCCGTATATTGCGAAAAGGATGTCATTGCCGTTGCACAATTGCTCTTGCGGTTTAACAATGAACCATTAATTGAGGAGTTGAATATTGTTCATGTTTAAGTAATCCTATCCCCAGCCCTTTCCTCGGCAGGTAAACTTTCCTAAGGAAAGGGAGTATAAATCAGCATTTAATAATAGTTTTATTTTTAAAAACGCTCGCTTTTTTCGAATCGGCAGATTGCCTATTGCCTAATTAGTGTGCAGAATTATTCTTCTTTAATAATAGGGCTAACTATTGAGATTATTCCTTAGCGTCCATTGCGTAAAACTTTGCGCCCTTTGCGTTTAAGTTTTTTACGGTATTTTGGAAAAACGTAATTTCTAAATTATAAATTCCCCCTTCGGGGCAATGTCATTAAGTTAAGGAAATATTTGTCATTCCGACAAAGGAGGAATCGCAACAAACTAGCACAGCATTATGAGATTCCTC
>JBAZGP010000122.1:0-9190 GCA_041652835.1 Lutibacter sp.
ATATAAAAGGTAATCACCATTAAATGTGCTGCAAAGTACACGGTCATCTCAAACATAATAGGCACAAATGCCGGCATATTTTGAATAAAAGTAAAACTTGGTTTTCCTCCAATATCTTTTGGCCATTGTTGAATCATCATATAATCCATCATCCAAATAGAAAACACCAAACCTATACAGCCGTAAATAAAAGAGGTTATTGCAATTCGAGTATCTTTTAATCCCATAGCTTTTTCAAGCCCGTGAACTGGGAATGGCGTATAAATTTCTTCGATATGATAGTTTGCCATACGTACTTCTTTTACGGCATCCAACAGGATATCATCATCATTATACATTGCTTGTACTACTTTATTACTCATGATTTCCGTCTCTTAATTTTTTATATTTTTCTCCTGAAGCCTTCAAAATAGATTTAATCTCTGCTTGCGCTATCACAGGGAATGTTCTTGCATACAATAGGAAAAGCACAAAAAAGAAACCAATGGTGCCAATAAAAATTCCTATATCAATAAATGTTGGTGAAAACATTGTCCAAGAGGATGGCAAATAATCTCTGTGCAATGAAGTTACAATAATCACAAATCTTTCAAACCACATTCCAACATTTACCATAATTGAAATAATGAAAGAGAAAGTAATACTAGTTCTCAATCTTTTAGACCACATAAATTGTGGTGAAAAAACGTTACAGCTCATCATAATTAAATACGCCCACCAATAAGGTCCGGTTGCCCTATTTAAAAATGCATATTGTTCATATTCTACTCCTGAATACCAAGCAATAAATAATTCGGTAATATAAGCACAACCCACTATTGAACCTGTAATCATAATTACAATATTCATGAGCTCAATATGTTGTTTGGTGATGTACGCTTCAAGGCTTACTACTTTTCTCATAATAATAAGCAAGGTGTTCACCATAGCAAATCCTGAGAAAACAGCACCAGCAACAAAGTAAGGCGGGAAAATTGTGGTATGCCAGCCAGGAACAATTGAGGTTGCAAAATCGAATGATACAATAGTGTGTACAGAAAGTACCAATGGTGTTGCCAATCCGGCCAATACCAATGAAACTTCTTCAAAACGCTGCCAGTCTTTTGCTCGACCTGTCCAACCAAAACTTACCAAACTATAAATTTTCTTCTGAAATGGTTTGACTGCTCTATCACGTAACATCGCAAAATCAGGCAATAAACCTGTCCACCAAAATACCATCGAAACAGATAAATAAGTTGAAATAGCAAAAACGTCCCATAATAATGGAGAGTTAAAGTTGGTCCATAAGGTTCCAAATTGATTTGGAATAGGCAACACAAAATGGGCATTCCAAACACGCCCCATGTGAATAATAGGAAACAGACCCGCTTGAATAACAGAAAAAATGGTCATCGCTTCCGCTGAACGGTTGATACCCATTCTCCATTTTTGACGAAACAATAAAAGTACTGCAGAAATTAGTGTACCAGCATGACCGATACCTACCCACCAAACAAAGTTGGTGATGTCCCAAGCCCAGCCTACAGTTTTATTTAATCCCCAAGCGCCAATTCCCGTTCCAATGGTGTAAGTAATTGCACCTATACCCCAAAGGAATGCCAAAAGTGCTATTGAAAAAGCTATCCACCATAATTTGTTTGCTTTACCTTCAACCGGAGCCGCTACATCAACAGAAATGTCGTGATAATTTTTATCTCCAATGATTAATGGTCTTCTAATAGGTGCTTCGTAATGAGACGACATAATTCTTATTTAATTATTATCTATTAATATTCTTTTTATGCTTCTTGAATGTTTCTCACTTTTACATGATAAACTACATTTGGTTTTGTGCCAATATGTTCAAGTAAATGATATGCTCTTTTATCTTCTGCCAAACCTGTAACAGTATCTTCCTGATTGTTAACATCTCCAAATACCATAGCTCCAGCGGTACAAGCATTAGCACAAGCAGTTCCAAACTCGTTTGTATTTACAGGTCTTCCTTCTTTCTTGGCTTTTAAAATTGTGGCTTGTGTCATTTGAATACACATAGAACATTTTTCCATAACTCCACGAGAACGAACTACAACATCTGGGTTTAACACCATTTTGCCCAAATCATCATTCATATTGAAATCGAACTTGCTGTTGTTAGGATATTCAAACCAGTTAAATCTACGTACTTTATAAGGACAGTTATTTGCACAATAACGAGTTCCAACGCAACGGTTATAAGCCATTTGATTTTGACCTTGACGACCGTGAGATGTTGCCGCTACCGGACAAACAGTTTCACAAGGTGCATGGTTACAATGTTGGCACATTACTGGTTGAAAAGCAACTGACGGATTTTCAGAAGGATCTTCCAAAGCATCCATTCCCTCTTTAAAGCCTATTACTCCCTTACTGCTGTCTTTTAACTTAGTGTCGCCTTCAAAATCTTCTTCATGAGAATAGTAACGGTCTATACGCAGCCAATGCATATCTCGTGAACGTCTGATTTCAGCTTTACCAACAACAGGAACATTGTTTTCAGCATGGCAAGCGATAATGCAAGCACCACAACCTGTGCAGGTATTTAAATCAATGGAAAGGTTAAAATGATGGCCAATAGATCGGTCAAATGATTCCCACAAATCTACTGATGTTGCTTCAACTTCCTTATGGTCTAAAGATACTTTTGGCGATTCATTCCAAGAATCCTTTGGATTAAGTGAAGCATCATTATAGATTTCTAAAGTTGTTTCCTTAATAATATCACCTCTGCCCATTAAGGTATTTTGTAATTGAATACAAGCAAACTCATGTTCTCCTTCAACCAATTTTAGGCTAACATTTGGCTGAAAATTTGTGAAGTTATTATAAAATTTATAGGCATTTTTACCTGTTTGCATTTCTGCTTTCAATCCTTGTTTTCTTCCGTATCCAAGCGCTAAACCTAAAGATCCTTTTGCTTGTCCAGGTTGAATTAAAACTGGTAAAATTTCGGAAACACCATTCACGGTTAATTCCACTAAACTTCCATTTAATGCGCCGTTGGCCTCATGTTTATTTATTGCACCCAATGCAGCGGCATCAGCTTTTGACATGGTTAAATAATTATCCCATGAAGTTCTTGTAATAGGATCTGGAAATTCTTGCAACCAAGGATTGTTGGCCATTTGTCCATCACCCAAACCTATTTTTACATAAAGATCCAATTCAAAATCGCTGCCTTTAACTTTTGACAATTCAGCACCTGCTGTATCTATATCTACTTCTAATGATTTTACTTCGCTTTTAACAGTTTCATTAATAAAAATACCATCGTGCAATGATTGATTCCAAGACTTTCCTACCAATATTTCTGTATTCCACATTTCTTTTAAGAAATCGTAATAAGTTGCGGTACTTCCTGTCCATGTTAATAAAACATCTTGAAACTGACGTGTATTAAACAATGTTTTTATGGTTGGCTGCATAAGGCTATAATGCCCTTTTTTAATTTCAACATCACCCCATGACTCCAAATAATGTGGTGTCGCCAAGGTATATTGAACCACATTTGCAGTTTCATTATTTTGCATTGAGAATGCAACTGACAATTTAACTTTTTTCAATCCTTCAACAAAGGCGGAAGCATTTGGTAAAGTATAAACTGGATTTGAATTGTGAATAATTACCGCACCAATTTTACCTTCATTCATATCGGCAATTAATTGGGCAACATCAGCATCATTTCCTTTTCTGGTATTTTTAGTTGTGCTTAGTTCAATAATCTCACTGTTAAGTGCTTTATTGATGGCTAAAGCAAGCAATTGTGCGTTTTTATCTTGAATTCCGGTGATAACTACTCCTTTACTTCCAGCTTTCATAAGTTGTCGTGCTGCTTTTTGAACGGCATCATTTAAAGGTGTTTCTTCTAAAGTTGAAACTCCTTTTACAACGGCTTGGTACAATTTAATAAGTGCCAAATTTTGGTCAGATGGTTTAATCATAACCCGCTTATCGGCATTTGCGCCAGTTAAGCTCATATTTGATTCAAACTGAATATGGCGTGACATTTTTCCGTTGGAAGGATTACGTCCTTTGGAATATTGGGCTTCAAAACCGCCACCTTGCCAGCTTCCTAAGAAATCAGCACCTATAGAAACGATAACTTCCGCATTTTCCAAATGATAATCTGGTAAAGCTCTTGTGCCGTACATATATTCAAAAGCATCCAATGCAGCAGATTCTGACACTGCATCATATTCCACGAGAACTAAATTGCCAAATGTTTCATTTAATTTACTCAATAATTTTGTAGTGGACGGACTTGCGCTAGTTCCTGTTAAAACCGCTATTGGTAAATTTGCCGCTTTAATTTCATTTAATTTTGAAATTATTTGTTGGTCTGCATCAATCCATGAAATTTCAGCACCATTGGCTTTAGGACCTTTTAGTCGAAGACTGTCGTACAATGAAAGTATAGAAGCTTGCACACGTGCATTTGTAGTTCCATTGGCTTCTTTGTTAGGTTCAATTTTAATAGGACGCCCTTCTCTAACTTTTACCAATATATTTGCAAAATCAAAACCATTGGCCATTGTTGTTGCATAATATTCTGCAACACCAGGAATAATATCATTTGGCGTAATAATATAAGGAATTGTTTTTACTACGGGACCTTCACAAGAGGCTAAGGTAACCGCAGCGGTTGTAAATCCTACATACTTTAAAAAATCTCTACGTGTTGTTGATGAAGTTTCAAGGGTTTTTTTATCACCCAAAAAAATATCTGTAGGAATCTCTTCTAAAAATTCCTTATGTTTTAACGTATCAACAATAGCGCTATTTTCTTTTAGCTCTTCAACACTTCTCCAGTATTTTTTGTTTGATGCCATTTATTTTATGTATTTAATGATTGAAAGATTTAATAATTGAGCGATAAATTTACATTCTCTGATTATATTGTTTTCTTTCAATTTTTATTTTTTATTTTTTTTAATTAATAGTGACATTTTGCACATTCTAAACCTCCCATTTGGGCTACAGTTACTTTTTCTACACCGTATTTTTTAGACAACTGATCGTGAATGTTTTTATAATAACCATTTTTAGTTAAGTCAACTGCTGTAGTTCTATGACAGTCAATGCACCAAACCATAGTAAGTGGTGAAAATTGTTTCATGTCATGCATTTCCTGAACAGGACCATGACAGGTTTGGCATGCCAAACCGGCAACATTTACGTGTTGGGAGTGATTGTAATAGGCAAAGTCAGCCAAATTATGAATTCGCACCCATTCAATTGGTTTTTGCTTATAACCTTCAATATATTTTACATTTACTTTATCCCAGCCTACCGCATCGTAAAGTTTTTGTATTTCTTTATCTAAATCTACCTTAGTATTGTTTCCAAACAATTCTCCTTTATATTCTGAAATTCCTTTATGACAGTTCATACAAACATTTGCCGATGGAATTCCTGAAGTTTTACTGTTTTTTGCTGAAGAGTGACAATACTGACAGTCTATTTTATTGTCCCCCGCATGAACTGCATGTGAAAACACAATTGGTTGAATTGGCTGATATCCAACATTTACATCAATTTGCATTAACCATCCAAACAACAACCAAGCACCCAAAAACGATAAAAATATTACAATCAAAAATCGTAAAAAAGGATTAAAAAACAATGATTTTAGTACGCTTTTTCCTGTTTCGCCTTCCTCTCCTCCAATACCTTTTTTCTTAATTATTGCCGCAATAATTAACGACAATAATAGCAAGGCTCCAATGGTTATTAAAAGTGTTGGCACAATGCCGATTCCAGGCTTATTGAAGATTTCCTGATCTTTAGCAGAAGTTGTTGTTGTTGCAGCCACTTGTTGAACATCGCCAACAGCCAAGTATTTTAATAAGTCATCTAAATCCTGATCTGAAAGCTGAGGAAATGGCGTCATTGCAATAGGAGAATACTCAGCAGCAGTTATTGCCAATTTATCACCCGATGCTATTAAAGCTGCATTGTCTTTTATCCACAATTTTAACCAAGCTGCATCATATTTCTTTTCAATGTGTAATAGTGGCGGACCAATTAATTTTCCATCCAGTTTATGGCAAGCCGCACAATTTGTTTTAAAAAGTTGCTTACCACGCTCTACGCCAGGGTCAACTTCTTGAGTTCCAGATGCAACTGCAGCAGCAACCGGTGCGCCTTTGGTATATTCTAAAATATCAATAATATCTTGATTAGACAATTGAGGATTAGGAATCATCGGCAATTTGTTGTTCTCTTCAAAAACCTGAATTGCTAATTTATCCCCAGACTTAATCATTCCTGGACTGTCTTTAATCCAGGAAATTAGCCAATCTTGGTCTCTTCTTTCTGTAACTCCCAATAATGCAGGGCCAACCAGTTTTGCATCTAATTTATGACAAGCTGCGCATATAGATTTGAACAGCTTTTCACCATTCGCAGGATCAGCTTGTTGTGCCGATAAATTAATTGAAAAAAATACAAGAAAGGCAAAGCTATTTATGACTAATCTTGATAACGGACTGTGTTGTTTCACACTTTTCATATTTAAAAAAGATATTTTCTTTCTAGTTTGGTACAATATTTTCATATAACAAAATATGACTTTAATCATTTTTAAAGGATTGGACAAAAGTAGCATATAATCCCAAAATTCAAAATGTAAAGATTATGTTCAATGCAATTTATATTCGTTCTAAATAACGAGTCGAAATGATTACGTTCCAAGAAAATTTATAAATTTGACAAATAAATAAAATTTTATGAATAAATTATCGATAAAACTAATGTTACCGCTTTTTTTGGTCATTTTTTTGAGCATAACCAATTCGTTTTCCCAAACTGAAAATGAGAAGATTGCGAACTTAATTGAGCAGAAAAAAGCTTTTAATAAAACAAACAAGAGTATCGTTGTTTATAAAATTCAAATTTATAACGGCAATGAAACTCAGGCTTATGCCGTTCAACGAAGTTTCGAAGTAGATTTTCCTGAATACCGCTCAAAAATTAAATATGATACCCCCGAGTTTAAAGTACGATTAGGAAACTTCAGAACGCGATTAGAAGCTGACAGGGCTTTAAACACCATAAAATTAAAATATCCAGGAGCTATTGTTTTGGAAGAAAAGATTTAGGTTTTAAACTACCCTGTTTAACCTTTCAAACAAGCGTTGTTTTAAATTGTTGTAGTTTATTACAGTTTCCATTATTTTGTCTCGCTCTTCTTCAACGCCTATTTCAGCAATAAGAGAATTTATTTTTTCTTCAATAAGAACACGGCGGATGTTGTAAATGGCATCAAGCACCATTTTTGAAAGGTCATTTTTTTTGCTTTTAATAAAAATATTTTTTCGTTCCCAATTGCTTAACACATGTTTTTCATCATCCATTAAAATATTGGTTACCAAATGAGCCACTTCACTATTTGTATGATTTACCAACATATCTACTGAAATTGTTTGCTCCTGATTTAATTGGTGAATTATTTCATAATAAACATTTTTAAAGGTGTCGTCGGAAAATTCAACTTCATCATCCTGTAAATTCAAATAGATTTCCTTTGAAACCATATTGTTGAATTTTACCTTTTTTATAGGATGAAAATCGTGATCCTCCAATTCTTCACTGGCAACAAAATCCACAAATTCAACTTCATAATTGCCGTATAACAGTAAAATTTTTATAATTTCCCGTTCATATTTTTTAAGCTCATTAATTTTTTCAAATTGTGGTGTTTTTTGCAATATTGGCTCTGAAAGTTTTCCCTGAATAGGCCTGGTTGAAGCTTCTCTTTGTTCCCTTTTGTCTATTTGTGCCAACTCATTAAAAAGCACACTTTCAGAAATATCCATAATTCTGGAACATTCCTGAATATAAACTTCCCGCTGAATTCTATCGGGAATTTTAGAAATACTGACTACAATATCTCTAATTAAGCCAGCTTTTTTAACAGGATCATGTTGTGCTTCTTCCATCAATAAAGCGACTTTAAAATTGATGAAATCTTTTGAATTTTGTTTTAAGTATTCTTTTAACTCTTGGCTGGTAACTTTTTTTGAAAAACTATCAGGATCATCTCCATCAGGAAACATCACCACTTTAACATTAAGTCCCTGCTCCAAAATTAAGTCGATTCCCCTAATTGACGCTCTTATTCCTGCCGCATCACCATCAAAAAGAATGGTGATATTTTTTGTAAGTCGGTTTATCAATCGGATTTGGTTTTCAGAAAGTGCGGTACCCGATGAAGAAACCACGTTTTCAACCCCAGCTTGGTTAAATGAAATTACATCGGTATAACCTTCAACCAAAAAACAATTGTCTTCTTTGGCAATACTTTGTTTTGCGTAATAAATGCCATATAAAACATTGCCTTTATGGTAAATTTCACTTTCAGGCGAATTTAAATATTTTGCTGCCTTTTTGTCGTTAGTTAAAATTCTGCCCCCAAAACCAAGAACTCTGCCGCTCATACTGTGAATTGGAAACATTACGCGACCTTTAAAACGATCAAAATATTTTGTTCCCGTTGAAGAAAGCAAATCGTCCTTGACTATGGTAAATCCGGTGGCTTCCAAATATTTAAGATTGTATCCTTTATTCAGCGCCTCAGTTGAAAAAGCTTCCCATTCATTTAACGAATATCCCAATTGAAATTTCTGAATGGTTTCATCGGTAAACCCTCGTTCTTTAAAATAACTTAACCCAATGGCTTTTCCCTGTTCATTTTCAAGCAAGGTGGTATGAAAATAATCGCGTGCAAACTCAGAAACAATAAACATGCTTTCGCGCTCATCCTCCTGATGTTTTTGCTCATCGCTTTGTTCGGTTTCCTCTATTTCAATATTGTATTTTTTTGCTAAAAAACGAATGGCTTCAGGATAGGAATAGTGTTCCTGCTCCATTAAAAAAGTTACCACGTTGCCGCCTTTTCCCGAGCTGAAATCTTTCCAAATCTGTTTTACGGGAGAAACCATAAACGACGGGCTTTTCTCTCCAGAAAACGGACTTAGTCCTTTGAAATTGCTTCCCGCTTTTTTTAATTGAACAAACTCGCCAATAACCTCCTCAACACGAGCAGTTTCAAAAACTTTATCTATGGTACTTCTGGAAATCAATGGTATTTATTTTTTGAATTTTATTTTTCTAAATTACAATTATTACTGACAAAAAAAAACTGTCTCAGGAATTTCAATCAAACAAA
>JBAZGP010000123.1:0-7419 GCA_041652835.1 Lutibacter sp.
AATGAATTTGTTTACAAACTAAATCGAAGATATTTTGGAGAGCGAATCTTTGATAGACTCGTTATTGCCAATATAACAGGGTTATGAATGATTACGGATATACAATTTAAATGATTAACATAATCGTTTTCACAAACATTATTTGTAGGGTCGTTATCATTATCGCAAGATGTGATTACGAATAAACTAAATGTAAATAGAATTAAGAATTCTTTTAATCTGATAGTGTTCATAGTTTAAGGTATTTAGTTAGAGTATTTAGGTTTTTATAATTTTTGCCAACGGGTTATATACTTATAAAACATATTGCTTATTATTTTTTCTCGGACTAAATACATATTTTATCTGTTAATAATTTACCCTTCTTTAAACTAAATCTATTGCGTTTGCTCGCCTAATTTCAATATAAATAAGGCAGGTTTCAAATTGTTTTATCGTTGTGCAATAAAAATATTTTTTAAAATACAGTAATTTTTTTCAAAGAGCGTTTTTTTTACAACAACTAATGTAATAAAATAAATTTTACCTACAATATAAAAAGTTATTTATTATCATTCTTAATAAACTTTTAAAAAAAACAATAATCAAAAATAGGCAATGATACTTACTATTTTTTCCACTCCACAACACCACCTTTGGCAGAGTCCACTTTAATGGAATAATTGCCACTGCCGGAAACTATCCATCTTACTTTTATGGTTCCTAATCCAGGAATATTTGCTGCGTTTATTTTTTCTGGAGTATTTTTTTGCTCTTTAACAATATTGAAATCTTCATTTTCCACTACCATTCCCGCAACCACATTTACGCCTGTAATTGTTATATAATCAGGACGTTCAATGGCGTGTTTTAAATCTTGGCTGGAATGCGTAGGCATTAAGCGTTCATTATAGATAGTGGCAGTAATTTCTTTTAATCCGCCGCCAATACTTTTTTCACGAACATCTATTACACTTAATTTAGGTGTATGATATGCGTGATATATGGTAAATGCCATATTTCGATGCGCATCTTGTTCTAATAAAAATCCCGGATGCATTCTGCCAAAATTCTTCTTAAAACCACCAATTTCAATAGTCCCAAATTGAGGATGTTGGTAAGTTCCCCAAGGCACAAAAGCATCGCCAAAAGTGAGGTATTTATCTACTTTTAATTCTTCTTCCTGATTGCCTCGCCCTTCTTGCTTATGAAAATACAAATAGGAATTCATCAATTCATTGGTATAGGTATAAATTCCTCTTCCACCGTAAAACCAGTCCAATTCCCCACCAAAAACAGAATATAAATCTTTAGACACCACCAAATATTTATAACCTGGAATTAATTCTTCCCCTTTTTTACCAATGGCATCATATATTTTTTCATCCTCTTTATTGTAAGTATCTGCATCTTCCTCTGCTCCTGGACCTCTTAAAATCATACCACCATAGTTGTGGTAACTTTGTGCGCCAGCAATATTGGGATGTTTCAACACAAAATCGGCAACTGCACGTGTTTCGGGCAAACTAAAAGGGTATTTGTAGGCGCCACGTTGCACATAATCGGGTTGCCAATTCCAGCCCCAATCTCGGTTCGGGTCGTAATAGCCAATACCATCTTCATTTACGCGACCGTCGCCATCACGGTCTATACCTTCATATCCCAGCATTTCATATTCCCCTTTTTCTTCTGGGCCAACTTGAATAAGTCTTCGAGAATCCAGTTGGTCTTTGACATATCTGCCAGTGGGCGATTTTCTAATCATCATTGTAATGTGGCCATCTTTATTTAAATCATCAAAGCCGTCTTCTCCTGCTTCACCATCGCCATCATTATCTAACACAATCATTCCGGAACGCGGAGAATGTGCGGTATTTGGCTCTTTTATAAAGTTATCTCTGGCATCGGGATTGATGGTTGGAACAATATAAAATGTTTTATCAGCCAAAAGTGCTTTAATAAAATCGAGTTCACCAAACATTTCAGTCAAGTACCAAGCTGTGTAAAGTGAAAATTCAGCACCTTGAATTTCGTTGGAATGGATATTCCCATCAATATACATTGCTGGTTTTTGATTCGGATTGCCAGTTTTAAAATCGGAAATAGTAAGAAACCAAATATCCCTGCCTTCATAGGATTTTCCAATGCTTTCCATACGGGTTAAGTTGGGATGCGCTTTGGCAATTTTTTGCATAATATCCACAACGCCAGCGTAGGTATTGTATCGGTTCCAACTCACTTCTACCTTAGGTTTATGAGGCGTTCCAATGGCTCTGAAAAAATTTTCCTGAGCTGTAACTTCAGGAACGAAAAACAATCCTAAGAAAAAACAGCATAACGAAGTATATAAAATATTTTTCATCAATAAAGTTTTATAATTTAACATTTAAGACAGCAAATCCGGTATGGGCAGCACCTGCTTTTATTTCAACAGCACCACTTCCATTAACAATCCAAGAAAGCGTTTTTTGCTCGAAGGCATCCAGTTTATCTATCAAATTTATTGTGTTTCCAGCTATTACGTCCTTTTTATCTTTAGTGATGTCAATTCTTATTTTGCGCAACCATCGCGATTTTTCTCCCAATTCAGAATGGGTTGGCAAAGGAGAATTATTGAATAAATCGGCGGTAATACGGGATATTCCACCAGCCAATTTTTCAACTTTTACATTGAGAAATTCCAATTTTGGTTGCATTTTTGCCAATTCAAGAATAAAGTTAGTATGTTGTAAAGCAATACTGTCTACCATTTTGAAAGGTGGATTCTTCATTACAAAAGGCTTAATTCCTCCCACTTCCACTTTTTGGTTGGGAAAATCGGGAAGCGTTACTGAAGTCCAAGGAATAAAAACATCTTCCAGATTTTGTTGTTTTGCCCATGCCAAAAAGTTAGCTTCTGAATTAATTAATGGCTTTTCTTTATCCTTTTTCTCTATTTCTTTATCTTCTTTTTTTGCTTCGGTTTCCGACTTTTCAGCTTTTATTTCCGGAACCCACCAACCTGGAGTACTAAAACTTATTCTCCCAAAATGAAAATATGCCCACTGAAAAAAGTCGCCATCACTACCCTGATTGTCTTGCATAAATGGTTTTTGAGAAATACTTTTATTGTAGCGTTCTGAAACCATTTTATTGATGGCTGCATCTTTTTCCTGTATTGAAGTCACTATTCGTTTTTTTGCTTCCTTTTCATTGTATTTCAATGGTGTCGATAAGTTATTTGCCGAACTAAAAGTTACAAAAGCAAAAATGTTCCATTGGTCAAAAAGATAATCTACAAGTGCCCTACTCTCTTTTTGTGACACCGCATAATCGCCTGCTAAAGGTTGAAAAATCGGAAATTTGTACGTAAAGTTTTTGTTGAAAGCGATACCTTCTTCCAAATCTTCATTAAATTTTCCGTCTTTGTCATTGTCGATTCCTTCGGAATAAACCAAATAATTTCCTGCTTCACCTTTGGACCTGTCGGCTTTTACCATAATGCGTTCATCTGAAGGCAAGGTTTTATAATTTCCCATAGGACTTTCAATGCGCATTTGGGTGATATAACCATCTTTGTTGAGGTCATCATACGGATCTTCACTCACTTTGCCATCACGATCCTGATCTGTTTTTACCGTATTTCCGCTTCTTTCATACTTCAAAGAACTATAATATTGTTGATAAGCATCAGGTGACATATTAGGAAAAACATAAAAAGTAGTGGTTTCTAAAGCATCGGCATGACTTTTTACCAGACGTTCTGCAAATTGAACAGCCAATTCCACACCCAGAACATGAAATCCTTCTGCTCCACCCACTATGGCAATCGCTGGTTTGTTGTCCATATCTCCTTTCCCAATTTTTAGCACCCAAATATCGCTGCCTCCTTCGGTTTTTACCAGAGAAGTAAGTTTGGCTAAATTACCCGATTTGGAAATGGTTTGTAACCGTTGCGTGATTTGTTGGTTGGTTGAATAATTTTGCGCCATTATTGGAATGAATAGCATACCGACAAGAAAAGAAAATATATAACGTTTTGACATACACCGATTTTTTAAATTAAAAACACTTCGTTTTGTTCAAAAATAAGAAAAAAAAGTTGAGTTAAATTTAATAAAATAAGGTTTTAAACAAAAGTGATCTTATTGGTTGATTTTACTGAAACACATTTATAAATAGTTATAAATTGAAGTCGAAAAATCCAAAACAATGTTTATTTTTATAAAATTAGTTTTAGACTGAATGCCCAATTTAAAAAATATCAAAAATCATGAAACAACTCATCCTATTATTAGCGCTCATTATTACAGGCTGCTCAAGCGTAAAACAATCCTCAGAACTTGCGCGTTGGGAAAAACAAGCTGCGAATATTGAAATTATAAGAGATGATTTTGGAGTACCACATATTTATGGAAAAACCGATGCTGATGCTGTATTTGGCTTACTTTATGCGCAATGTGAAGATGATTTTAACAGGATAGAACAAAATTATATTTGGGCAATTGGACGATTGGCGGAGATTGAAGGCGAAGAAGCACTTTACAGCGACCTAAGAGCCCAGTTATTTATGACAAAAGAAGAAGCCATCGCCTATTATAATGAAAGTCCGGCATGGTTAAAAAAGCTTTGTGACGCATTTGCCGATGGAATTAATTATTACCTCTATACTCATCCAGAAGTAAAACCTAAACTGTTAACCCGTTTTGAACCTTGGATGCCTATGTATTTCAGCGAAGGATCCATTGGCGGTGATATTGAACAAATCTCCACCCAAAAAATCAAGGAATTTTATGCACCAAATGCTTCAAAATCATTAAGTGCAGTTTCTATTTATGATGGTAAAATGCAACTTGCCGACAATGAACCTAAAGGCTCAAACGGATTTGCTATTTCCGGCAAACTCACCGAATCCGGAAATGCGATGTTACTGATTAATCCGCATACCTCTTTTTTCTTTCGTGGAGAAGTTCATGTGGTTAGTGAGGAAGGTCTGAATGCTTATGGCGCCGTTACTTGGGGCCAATTTTTTGTTTATCAAGGATTTAATGAAAAAACAGGCTGGATGCATACCTCCTCTTATGCCGATATTATGGATGAATTTTTAGAAACAATTATCAAAACCGATAAAGGTTACCACTATAAATATGGAAATGAAAATAGGTCGGTTAAATCTTTAAAAGTGGCTCTAAAATATGCTGAAGGCAATGAACTGAAAAATAAAAATTTTGAAATCTATCGCACGCATCACGGTCCTGTAACTCATAAAATAAATGACAAATGGGTAGCTACGGCAATGATGTGGGATCCTATAAAAGCATTAACGCAATCCTACACCCGAACCAAGCTTAACGGCCATGAGGAATTCCGAAAAATGATGGATATACGCACCAACTCTTCCAACAATACCGTTTTTGCCGATGCCGAAGGAAATATTGCCTATTACCACGGCAATTTTATTCCGAAAAGAGATGTGAAATTTGATTACAACCAACCTGTAGATGGTAGCAATCCGGAAACAGATTGGAAAGGATTACATACCGTAGATGAAACTATTACCGTAGTGAATCCGGCAAATGGCTGGATTCAAAATTGCAATTCCACGCCTTTTACTTCCGCCGGAATATATAGTCCGAAAGAAACAGATTATCCAAAATACATGTCGTTAGACCAAGAAAATTTTCGTGGCGTTCACGCCATTCGACTGCTGGAAAAAGCCGAAAAATTAACATTGGACAAATTGATTAAATTGGCTTATGACCCCTACTTACCGGCTTTTGAAGTATTAATTCCTGGATTGGTTGCTGCTTACGACCAATTGCAGCCTGCCGATCCACAGTTGGCCAAAGCTATTGAAGTATTGAGAAATTGGGATTTTGCCGTTTCAAAAGCATCTGTTGCCATGTCATTGGCCCATTTTTACGGATTGCATTATTTACAGGAAGGCAATGCACCTCAAGATTTAATTTTTATGGATAAAATTGGCTATTTTGGAACTGATTCTCCTTTACAAGAGCGATTGGCAATTTTTAAGAAAACCTTGGAACAACTAAACACAGATTTTGGTAATTGGGAAACACCTTGGGGTGAAATTAACCGATACCAACGCATTAACGGCGAGATTAAACAACCATTTAACGATGCGTTAGAGAGCCTTCCAATTGGCATGGCTTCCGCACAGTGGGGAGCTTTGGCCTCATTCGGCGCAAAATCATATACAAATACCAAACGCATTTATGGAACTTCAGGAAATAGTTTTGTGGCGGTGGTGGAATTCGGTAATAAGGTAAAAGCCAAAACCATGTTGGCCGGTGGACAAAGTGGTCATCCCGAATCTCCTCATTTTGCTGATCAGGCGCAACGTTATGCCGATGCACAATTTAAAGAAGTGGCTTATTATCGCGAAGATGTGGAACGAAGGGCTGAAAAAAAATACCATCCAGGTAAAAAAGTAATTACAAACCCATCTGTAAATTGATATTTTTCTTATTTATTAAATGAATTTAACCGTTCTGAAGACAAGATAAAATGAGATAATAGATTGAAAAATAGTTTGATTTTTTTAAAAAACAAGTTGGAATATTTTTACATTAATCTCAGAAGTATACTGATAAAACCCAACCTATCAGCAACAAGATAAATACAATATGGTTAAACAACCAGCTCAATATAATCTAAATTTAAGCTCATTCTTATAATAATTTGAGCTTTATTTTAAAAACCAATGAGCTATAGGATAAAATTAAAAAAAATTAAGAGCTCATATAAATTACTTTTGAAGCTCATTTATTGTATTTTTTGAGCTATATTTACATTTTAAATGAGCTACAAAGTATCATTTTATTAGATAATGGAAACTAAAATCGAAAAAATTCTTGACTTTATCAAGACTAACCAACCCATTTCGTCTAAAGAAATCTATGATGGATTGGATATTAAAATAGGTTATGCTACAGTAAAAAGAATATTGTCAAATTTAATTCAGCAAAATCTTGTAGCAACAATAGGACAAGGTAGGGCAAGAAAATATTTAATTAGTACAGCCTATGAATTGCTTTACCCCATCAACTTAAATAGTTATTTTGAAAAAGAAATTGATGACCGAAAAATTTTAGGTAGCTATAATTTAAACTTAATAAAAAATACGTTAAAACACGCAGCTCTTTTTACTGCGGAAGAGCTTCAGAAACTTCAAGAACTTCAAAAAAATTATGAAAAAAACATTTCAAATATCTCTGAGACAGAGTACAATAATGAGTTAGAACGTTTGGCTATTGACTTAAGTTGGAAATCATCCCAAATTGAAGGAAACACGTATTCCCTCTTAGAAACTGAGCGCTTATTAAAAGAAAAAGAAACTGCATCCGGAAAATCAAAAGATGAAGCTGTAATGCTTCTAAATCACAAAGATGCCATAGATTTTATTGTTAATGACAAAAGCTATGTAACACCTTTAACAAT
>JBAZGP010000123.1:7429-9154 GCA_041652835.1 Lutibacter sp.
GAAGATATTCATAGCCTTTTAATTAAAGACCTTGGAATAGAACGCAACATCAGAAAGCGAAGAGTTGGTATTTCTGGAACAAATTACAAACCATTAGATAATGAATATCAAATCAGAGAAGCACTAATTGACATGTGCGAATTGGTTAACGATAAAGAAATAGTATTTGAAAAAGCATTGCTTACCCTTGTTTTACTTTCTTATATACAGGCATTTGGGGATGGGAACAAAAGAACAGCCAGAATAATTAGCAATGCCATACTAATAAATAATGGATACTGCCCAATTTCTTTTAGGACAATTGACGCTATTGAATATAAAAAGGCAATGCTTTTATTTTATGAACAAAATAACATAACTGCATTTAAAAATATATTTATAAGTCAGTTTGAATTTGCAGTTAATACTTACTTCTAACAGCGAGACCATAAAATATTTTGTGTACTTTATTGATATGTCTATTGAAAAATAATTTTAAAATTCGTGGCAAAAGGTTTAAATTTAATTTTTTTCTTCTGAATACAGAATTAGAGAAATAATTAAAAAAAGAAACTAAAACTGTTCCAGAAACTTAATGCGTTTTTCAATTGGCGGATGTGTTGAAAATAATCCTTCTATACCGCCAAATAAACCTGAGGAAGTATCTTGTGGCGTATTTTCAATAAACATTTGTTGCACTTCTTCACTTTTCACCTGATCAATATGGTGATTGCCTGATATTTTTCGCAAAGCGGAAGCCAATGCCCAAGGTTTTCTTGTCATTTCAGCCGCACCGCTATCGGCCAAATATTCCCTTTTTCGACTTAATGAAAATTTAAAAAGCATTGAAATTAAAAAGGCGACCAAAGAAACCGCTAAAATTACAATCATCAATTTTCCAGAATCTTTATTGTCTCTCCTACTACCCATTCCTCCATATAAAAAACTGCGAAACGCAATTTGAACTACAAAAGAAAAAATTCCGACAAAAACAATGGTAACCACCAACAACCGCACATCTTTATTTCGAATATGCGTCAATTCGTGCGCAATAACGCCTTCTAACTCATTGTCGTCAAGCTTGTCAATAATGCCGCGAGTTAATGTAACTGTGTAGTTTTTTTCTTGCAAACCACTTGCAAAAGCATTTAAAGCATCACTTTCAATAATGTTTATCTTTGGCATTTTCATCCCAACACCCATACACAGATTTTCCACCAAATTGTAAACCCGCATATTCTCTTTGCGTTCAAGCATTTTGGCGCCGGTAGCCATAGCAATCATTTTCCCTTGTGCAAAATAGGCAATAAGAAACCATACCAAAACAATGGAAGTTACCACAGGAACTGCTTGAATAAATGTCTCAGATGCCAAATCGGGACGCGGGTTTCCATATTCGTCATAAGTGGTAAAATAAATCACCGCAAATACAGCCGCCAAAACCAATAATGGAAATGCAATTAGCAGAAGAATAGATTTTCTGTTGTTTCTTCTGATTTGAGTTTGGATTCCTACAAACGCCACTGCTTAAAATTTAACCTCAGGAGCCACATCCAACGTTTCTCTTTGGGCAGTGCCAAGATCAAACATTGGTTCGGTTTTAAAGCCAAACATACTTGCGAAAATATTATTAGGAAATTTTTGAACAGCAATGTTAAGTTCTTTTGTGGCTGCGTTGAAATAACGTCTTACTGCAGCCAATTTGTTTTCAATGTCGGAAATTTCATTTTGCAATTGAATAAAATT
>JBAZGP010000124.1:0-2401 GCA_041652835.1 Lutibacter sp.
TTTCTTTGGAAAAGGTTTGTAGCAAATAAAAAACACCTTTGTTTGAATTTGATTTGAGTTCTTCCATAGCCATGCTTCCCGAGGTATGAACCACCAATTTGTTTTTTAAATTTAAGGCTGAAGAAATTTCAGCAATGGCATTGTCGGAAACGGCAAGAATATAAATATCAGCTTCTTTTAACTCTGACAAATTGTTTGTAATTAAAGTGCTGTTTTTAAAGCAGTTAATTTTTTCAATGCTTCTGTTGTATACTTGAATAACTTGGGTTTCATTATTTTGTAATAATGCATTTGTTAAATGGTAGGCAACATTTCCGCCGCCAAGAAGTACAATTTTTATCATAACACGAAGGTAATTTAATTGCTTCATAAAAGAAAGTTCCACCTTTTTTAAAAGATGGAACTTTCAAAATAATAATTATTCAATCAAAAGAATGTTAGCTTTGACTTCGTATCGCAGCTTGTGCAGCTGCAACTCTTGCAATTGGCACTCTAAATGGCGAGCAGCTTACATAATCTAAACCAGTATTGTAGCAAAATTCTATAGAACTTGGTTCTCCGCCGTGTTCTCCACAAATTCCAACTTTTAGGTTTGGTTTTATACTTCTGCCTTTTTCTGTTCCCATTTTAACCAATTGTCCAACGCCTTCTTGATCCAAGACATCGAAAGGATCAACAGCTAAAATTCCTTTTTCTAGGTAAATTGGTAAAAATTTACCAGCATCATCACGGGAATATCCAAAAGTCATTTGGGTTAAATCGTTTGTTCCAAAAGAGAAAAATTCAGCGCGTTGTGCAATTAAGTCGGCTGTTAAGGCAGCTCTTGGAATTTCAATCATGGTACCAACTAAATAGTGAAGGGTATCATTTCTTTCCTCAAATACTTTTTTTGCAGTGGCTCTAATGATATCTTCCTGAGCTATAAATTCTTTGAGGGTTCCAATTAAGGGAACCATAATTTCGGGAATTGTTACAATTCCTTTGACTTTTAAATTTAAGGCAGCTTCTATAATAGCTCTGGTTTGCATTTCGGTAATTTCAGGATATGTATTTCCCAATCTGCATCCTCTGTGGCCTAACATTGGATTGGATTCTTCCAATTCTGCTACCTTATTTTTAATGGTTTTCAAGGAGATTTTCAAGTCTTTTGCCAATGCCTCTTGTTGATTCAATTCATGAGGAACAAACTCGTGTAACGGTGGATCTAACAAACGGATAGTTACTGGCAATCCCTTCATGGCTTCAAAAATTCCTTCAAAATCACCGCGTTGCATAGGTAATAATTTTACCAAAGCTGCTTTTCTACCTTCCACAGTTTCAGCTAAAATCATTTCGCGCATGGCTTTGATACGATCTTCCTCAAAAAACATATGTTCTGTACGTGTTAGCCCAATTCCCTGTGCACCAAAACTACGTGCAGTTTTGGCGTCTCTAGGCGTATCTGCATTTGTTCTGACTTTCATTGTTGAGTATTTGTCGGACAATTCCATAATTTCACCAAATTCACCACTTAATTCAGGTTCAACCGTGGCCAATTTTCCTTCAAAAATATTGCCTGTTGATCCATTTAATGAAATCCAATCGCCTTCATGGTATACTTTACCGTTAACTCCCATTGTGCGGGTTTTATAGTCAATATGTAAAGCGCCAACGCCAGAGATACAGCATTTTCCCATACCGCGTGCAACAACGGCTGCATGTGAGGTCATACCGCCTCTAGCTGTTAAAATTCCATTTGCAATATTCATTCCTTCCAAATCTTCGGGTGAAGTTTCGATTCGTGCCAAAATGGTGTTCTCATATTTATGAGCCTCATCAGCGAAGAAAACCAACTGACCGCTTGCAGCACCTGGAGAAGCAGGTAATCCTTGTGCAATTGCCACAACTTTACCCAATGCTTTGGGGTCAAAAACGGGATGTAATAACTCATCTAATCTATTGGGTTCAATTCTTAGAATGGCTTCTTTTTCAGTAATTAATTTTTCTTTTAATAAATCCATCGCAATTTTAACCATTGCGGCTCCGGTTCGTTTTCCGTTTCTAGTTTGAAGTATCCATAGTTTGCCTTCCTGAATGGTAAACTCCATATCTTGCATATCTCGGTAATGGTTTTCAAGTTTTTGTTGATAGCCATTAAGTTCAGCATAAATTTCAGGCATTAACTCTTCCAAAGAAGGGTAATTTTTAACTCTGTCGGCTTCTTTAATCTTAGCTAATTTTGCCCAACGCATAGAACCTAATTTTGTAATTTGCTGTGGCGTTCTTGCACCTGAAACAACGTCTTCACCTTGTGCATTGATTAAGTACTCACCAATAAATTGATTTTCACCTGTTGCAGCATCACGCGTAAAGCAAACACCAGTACCAGAATTATTGCCCATATTTCCATAAACCATAGCCT
>JBAZGP010000124.1:2429-9133 GCA_041652835.1 Lutibacter sp.
CCATGCATTTTTCTGTAATATATAGCGCGATCTCCATTCCAACTATTGAAAACAGCGATTACTGCACCCCAAAGTTGGTCCCAAGGATTTGTAGGAAAATTGTTTCCAGTACGTTTTTTTATGGCAGCTTTAAAATCGCGAGTAAGGTCTTTTAAATCTTGAACTGTAAAATCTGTATCCAATTGAATTCCCCTTTTTTCTTTCAAATGTTCCATAATTTCTTCAAAAGGATCGATATCTTGCTTTGATTCTGGTTTCATTCCCATGACAACATCGCCATACATTTGAATAAAACGGCGATAGGAATCCCAAGCAAAACGTTCATTATTTGACTTTTTTGCTATTTCAACAACAGCTTCATCATTTAAACCAAGATTTAAAACCGTATCCATCATTCCAGGCATTGAAGCTCTAGCACCAGAACGAACGGAAACCAATAATGGATTTTCGTTGTCGCCGAATTTAGCATTCATTATCTTTTCAATATTTGCTATCGCTTTTTTCACTTCCGGAAGAATCATTTTTATCACCGCATCTTTTCCGAGAAGGTTGTATTCTGTACAAACTTCAGTAGTAATGGTAAAACCAGGTGGAACAGGAATTCCGATCAAACTCATTTCTGCTAAATTAGCCCCCTTACCACCAAGAAGGTTTTTCATTTTTGAATTGCCATCGGCGGTTTTATTTCCGAATTTAAACACCCTTGATTTGACTTTTTCCATCGATTCCATTAGTATTAGGTTTTAGATTTTATAATATGGTTATTCCCTGAGGTTTCTACAAAATTAAATGCTAAAGTTGTTATTTTAAATGATTTATATCATTTTTAGAAGATATTACAATATCGGTTTAGGTTTATTTTAATTTGAAGTCTGTTTAGTTATTAAAGTATCTGGCACTTGTTTGAGTTATTAAATATGAATTGGTATAATAATCATATTTATAGTTAGTTAGCATAATTTTTTTGAAATTCCAATGAGATGATTAAAGATAAAATAATATTTTATTTTTTTAGTCATATTTTATCTTAATTTTTTATTATAAATAATTGAAACTTTCATTGACTATATTTTATTTTGAAATTGTCCTGAATATTTTATAGGAAAACACTCTAATATTGTTTTAAAAATAAAAGCAAATCAATTTAATAAATATGTAGAATTTAATATAAATTAGCAGCGTGAAAAATTTATTTAAAATCATAGGAATTGCGCTGTTAACAGCACTTTATTGCTCAACAATAAGCTTGGACGGCAGTGTTTCCCAAAATTTTGATTTCATAAATAAATCAGATTTAGGCAAAGAAAAGAAGGATACAACGGCTTCCATAAAACTGTTGTGTAATATTTATCAGGCTGAAAGTTTGGCAGAGCCTTTTATCAACACACCTCCACTTGCTTTTAAAAATCAATTCAATCAGTTTTTTTCAATTGAAAGAGTTAGGGAGCAATTTTTTGCGAATGCGTTTACACAATACATGACGACTGCAAGAAATTTTCTGATTTCTAATCTAAAAACAAAAATTATTTTTCCTTTCCACTATTTTTGGTAATCCATTTTAAATTTACAAATGTCCATAACGGACAATTTAATTGATTTTTTGCAGGTATTGTATCGTAACAAAACCTGTTCAAATATTTTGTAAAATTAAAACATCTTTAAAATGAATTTAGGAACATTTATAGTAGGAGTTATAGCAGTAGGAATTTGCGTTTTGCCTTTTGTATTAATGGTTGGAGGCAGAAAAAAGAAAGAAAAAAAATTATTATTGTCGGTTTCAGCCATAGCAAAGGAACACAATTGCAAAATTTCACAGTATGAATTTTGTGATGAATTTGTAATAGGACTTGATGAAATTGCTAATTTTCTGTTCTTTTTCAGAAATTCAAACATCAAGGAAATGAGCGAACAAATTAATCTTGCAGAAATTAAAACTTGTAAAATGAAGCGTACAGGTCATTATGATAACAATAGAGAAGGAGGGAATAGCACGATAGAAAAGCTTGAATTACAACTTTCATACATTGACAAGAACAAAACGGATCTCCTTTTGCCATTTTTTAATGAAGAAGAAGATGTTCAAATGAACGGGGAAATTCAAGTCATTGAAAAGTGGAATGAAATTGTTAATAAAAGGCTAAAACCATAATAAAAATTGGAAAAAAATAAAATCCTGTGACCTTTACCTCAGGGTTTTATTTTTTCAACAAACTGCTATAAAATTAAAATTTAAAATCAAAAATTTATTGAACTTTTGCAAAATTTTTCAAAAGTTGAAGTGTGAATCTCGTAACTAATATTAATAATTGTGCAATACTTTACGGTAATTATTCTCTATCTTTATAGATACACAAAATGACCAAACATTTTAAAGGGGTGTCTTCCAAAAAACCACAAGAGTAGGAAAATAATTAAAATATAATTAAAATGAAATCATTATTAAATGTATCGTTTTTGATTGTTGTCTTTTTCTTGACTTCTTGT
Source organism: Lutibacter sp. (assembly GCA_041652835.1). Lineage (GTDB taxonomy): Bacteria > Bacteroidota > Bacteroidia > Flavobacteriales > Flavobacteriaceae > Lutibacter. The sequence continues at coordinate 4,914 of JBAZGP010000124.1, forward strand.
GCAACAACAAAATTTCCAGTATCAAATGTAGCTCCTGCGGCAGAAATAACAGTTAAAAAGAAGCAAGACAATAATAAAAATTATGTTATTGAAGTGGTAGCAAAAAACTTAGCCAGTGCACAAAGAATTGATTCTTCTAAAAAAAATTATAGTGTTTGGTTGGTAACAGAAAATAATGGTACTAAAAATGCTGGACAATTAATCATTAAAAATGCAAAAACAGCTAAATTAAAAATTGTTACACCATATAAAGTAAAGGAAATATATATCACTGCAGAGGATCAAGGCAATTATTCTTATCCTGTAGGTATTGAGATTTCGAGAACAATTTTTAAATAATAAGGTATTTATTTACAGAGTTGATGCAAATCTTAATTTTCTTTAATTCAACAAAATGCGTAAAAAAGCCTCGTTTAAAGCAATTTAAATGAGGCTTTTTTTAACATCTATAAATTGCACCGTTTCTTTCATTTTTTACTACTTTTGAATTTATAAAGTATTCTCATTTTTTCATGGGAAAACTCTTTTATTTGATTAAATTAAGCAATTATCGCTTTGGCAGAAAAATTCAAATAACAATTCGATATCGCATGGTCCATTTTATTTAAGAAGTATTAGAAACGAAAAAAGAATGAAGTTAAATTACAAAATTTTGGATAACGATTTGGTTAAACAGCTTACCTTGAAAAGAAGTATTAAGGATTTTGTTTTTATTGCTATTGGAGTAACCTTGGCAAGTATCGGCTTGAAAGGTTTTTTATTGCCAAATAATTTTTTGGATGGTGGTGCAATGGGGGTTTCTTTATTACTTAAAATATTAACAGATTTTAACCTTTCTATATTAATTGTTGTAATCAATTTACCATTTATAGTATTGGGAGCTAAACAAATTTCAATTTCTTTTGCCATTAAAAGTACTATGGCAATTGTTGCTTTAGCTTCGTTAGTTCACTTTATTGAATTGCCGGTAATTACGGATGACAAACTTTTAATTGCTGTTTTTGGTGGCTTCTTTTTGGGTTCAGGAATTGGATTTTCAATTCGTGGTGGCGCTGTAATTGACGGAACGGAAGTCCTTGCTATTTCTGTTAGCAGAAAATCGAGTTTAACTGTTGGTGATTTTATTGCTGCATTTAATATTGCTCTCTTTATAATTGCAGGTTTAATTGTTAGTGTGGAAACAGCAATGTATTCTATGTTAACTTATTTCTCTGCTTCTAAAACGGTAGATTTTATCATAAACGGAATTGAAGAATATATAGGCGTTATGATTATTTCTGACGATTCTGAAAAAATTAAGGAAATGATTGCAACAAAACTGGAACGTGGCGTAACTGTTTTTAGATCGGATGGTGGATATGGAACAAAAGGAACAGCAATGCCCGACCGAAAAATATTGTTTTGTGTAATTACCCGACTTGAAGTTTCAGGCGTGCTTTTAGAGGTCGAGAAAATTGACAGAGATGCTTTTGTTATCCAGTACCCAATAAAGGATACCAAAGGCGGTATGATAAAAAAACGGCCATTTCGTTAAAAATAAAACCAAGATCAAAAGAGAAAATCATAAAAAAAGAGGCCGTAAAACGACCTCTTTTTCTTTTAAATAACTAATCAAATAATCTTTATTATGGTATTAAACTTACTTGTGTTATGGGGTTTTTATATCTTGAAGAGACTTCAATCTCATTTGAATTGTTGTATTCAAAGTTTATAAGTTGAGGTAAATTTTTTATTGATGGATTTATAGTTCCATTAAATTTATTGTTAAATAAAAGCAAAGTTTCTAATTTTGAAAGTTGGTTAAATTCAATTGGAATTTCACCTTTAAATGAATTATTTGCCAAAGAAAGTTCAGTTAAATTGACCAAAGATCCAATTTGTTCAGGAAGTGTTCCATTCAAGGTGTTGTCAAATAAACTTAATGTTTTTAAATGGCTTAAATTTTTAATATCTGGGGATATTGTTCCTGTTAATTTATTGCTGCTTAATTGTAATATTTCAAGACTTGCGATGTCGTAAATAGATTGAGGTAAATTTCCTTCAATAAAATTATTGAATAAAACCAATTCTTTAAGGTTGGTTAAATTTCCTATTGTTGAAGGAATTTCACCTTCCAACTGATTCATAAATAGCTGAATAGTTACCAATGATTTGATGGTTGTAAGTTCGGCAGGAATTTTACCATTTATTTTGTTAAACCCTAAATTTAAATGACGTAATGATTTTAAATTGCCTATTGAAGCAGGGATTGAACCTGTTAAGTTGTTCATGCTCAAATTAATTTCGGTAACGGCATTGTTTTCAATTGTAATTCCGTACCAAGAGGCAACATCCTTGTTTAAATCCCAAGTGGTATTCCAAGTTGTTCCTTTTGTTGCCGTGTGTAAATCAAGCAATGCATTTCTTTCTAAATCCGAAATTTGTGAATAGGCGATTGGGCAAATTGCCAATATTAACGCTATAGTAATTGCTAATTTTTTCATCGTCTTGGGTATTTAGGGGGTTATATTTTATAAATTACTATTGCTAAGGTAATTAAACAATTTCATCTGACCAAATTTATTTTACCATTTGTTGATAAAATCATACCGTTCATATATAAAAATGCGTATTTTATTGAATTTTGTTGTTTTTATCTCCCTAAACAACTGAGCTTTTACAAAATTATCATCCCCAAAAAAATGTTATATATTTGTATAAATATTAAAGCAAATTTAGGTTATGAAGTTAGCAATTTTAGCAATTGGTGCGCATCCCGATGATGTTGAATTGGGTTGTGGAGCTACCATTGCAAAGGAAATTTCACTTGGTAAGAATATAGGAATTTTGGATTTAACCAAAGGAGAATTGGGTACAAGAGGTTCTGCCGAAATTAGGGCTGAAGAAGCCATTAATGGCGCAAAAATTTTAGGGGTTGCAATAAGGGAAAATTTGGGTTTTGCAGACGGATTTTTTGTAAATGACGAAAAACACCAAATTGAAATTATAAAGATTATACGAAAATACAAACCGGAAATTGTGTTGTGCAATGCAATAGATGACAGGCATATAGATCATTCCAAAGGAAGTAAATTGGTTTCAGACGCTTGCTTTTTGTCGGGTTTGGTAAAAATTGGAACGGTATTGGACGGAATAAAACAAGAAGTCTGGAGGCCAAAATTTGTTTACCATTATATTCAATGGAAAAATTTAGAGCCTGATTTTGTGGTGGACGTATCAGGATTTATGGATAAAAAAATGGAAGCCGTAAAAGCATACAGTTCCCAATTCTATGATCCAAACAGTACAGAGCCCAGTTCGCCAATTTCAAGCAAAAATTTCTTGGATAGTGTGATGTATCGGGCGCAGGATTTGGGCAGATTGGTTGGAGTGGAGTATGCAGAAGGTTTCAATACAGAGCGTTATGTGGCTGTAAAATCTTTTGACAATTTAATATAGAAATGTTTGCGGGAAAACATAAATGTTATACATTTGCATCCGCAAGTTATACGGTGGTTGTAGCTCAGCTGGTTAGAGCATCGGTTTGTGGTACCGAGGGTCGCCGGTTCGAACCCGGTCTTCCACCCAAAATTAAAGGTCTGTTTTTCAGACCTTTTTTTGTGGAATAAATTGAGGCTGTTTGAAAGCTAAAAGCATTAATTCTGGTCTACAAATGATGCTTTATAATTGATTTTACTTTTAATAATTAACTGTATTTGATGATATTTACCCGCACTAAATACTCTTTTACAAGTTAGTGACTGTGAATACCAACAAATTTATAAATTATTTAGTATAAGATAATCATTAATTTGTATATTTGTTGGGATATACTAACATTAAGACACTAAAATACTATTAATGATGGAAGACACCAACATAAATTGGACTGCAATGACGGATAGCGCTATTGTGGTGGTCATTGGTAAATATATAAAAGAGCAACGGTTACTTCAAAATAAGACGCAGTTAAATTTAGCAACAGAAGCTGGAGTCAATAGATGGACCATAAGCCAGATTGAAAATGGAGAAGCCATTACATTACTCTCTTTATTACAAATACTGCGAGCGCTTGACCTACTCCATATCCTTGATGTTTTCAAAATGGAACAGCAAATAAGTCCTATTCAATTGGCTAAATTAGCGCAGAAAAAAAGACAGCGAGCCAGAAGTAAAAAAGATAGTGAACATTCAGGTACGAATTGGTAATGATAACAACTGCATTTGTTAAAATATGGGGA
>JBAZGP010000125.1:0-3175 GCA_041652835.1 Lutibacter sp.
AAGTTCATTTTTAATAATTTCATAACGTCTTTCTTCATTGGCTAAAATATCTTTCAAATCGACAATTAATTTAATAATTTCATCATACTCTGTTCGCAGTTTATCTTGTTCAAGACCAGTTAATTGACGCAAACGCATTTCAACAATAGCTCTGGACTGAATTTCTGACAACTCAAAACGTACCATTAAATTTTCCCTGGCTTCATCGGCATTTGAAGAAGCCCGTATTATTTTAATTACTTCATCAATATTATCACTCGCAATTATTAATCCTTCTAAAATATGAGCTCTTGCTTCGGCTTTTTTAAGTTCAAATTCTGTTCTTCTAACAACAACTTCATGTCTATGTTCAACAAAATAGTGGATTAATTGTTTCAGATTTAATTGTTCAGGACGTCCTTTTACAAGGGCAATATTATTTACGCTGAATGAAGTTTGAAGTGCTGTATATTTGAATAAATTATTTAAAACGATGTTTGGTACGGCATCACGTTTTAAAATGTACACGATACGCATTCCATTTCTGTCCGATTCATCACGAATATTCGCAATTCCTTCCAATTTTTTATCATTGACCAATTCTGCGGTTTTCTTAATCATTTCCGCTTTATTTACCTGATAAGGAATTTCAGTGACAATGATACTTTCACGACCGTTAACTTCTTCAATAATCGCTTTTGCACGTATCACAATTCTTCCTCTTCCTGTTTCAAAAGCTTCTTTTACGCCTTCATAACCGTAAATAATTCCTCCGGTTGGAAAATCGGGCGCTTTAATATATTTCATCAACTCAGAAATCTCAATATCTCTATTTTCAATATAAGCCAAAGTACCGTTTATAACCTCCGTTAAATTATGAGGAGCCATATTTGTTGCCATACCAACGGCTATTCCCGAAGCACCATTCACCAATAAAGTTGGAATTCTTGTAGGTAAAACGGTTGGTTCATTTAAAGTATCATCAAAGTTAAGGCGGTGATCTACAGTATCCTTTTCAATATCTGCAAGCATTTCTTCCGAAATCTTTTGCATACGTACTTCTGTATACCTCATTGCCGCAGGGCTATCGCCATCTACGGAGCCAAAGTTTCCCTGACCATCAACCATCATATAACGCATACTCCATTCTTGCGCCATACGAACCATAGCATCGTAAACTGAAGTATCGCCATGCGGATGATACTTACCCAAAACCTCTCCAACAATTCTTGCTGATTTTTTATAAGAACCTGTTGCTTTAATTCCTAATTCATACATACCAAAAAGTACCCTTCTATGTACGGGTTTTAAGCCATCACGTACATCGGGTAAAGCCCTTGAAACTATTACTGACATTGAATAATCAATGTAAGCAGATTTCATCTCATCTTCAATATTTATTGGTATAATTTTTTCTCCGTCTGCCATAATTTTTATTTAATTTTGTGTCTAATTTTAACAAAGCAATATACGATTTTTCACTTTTTCGTCACCTATTTATTAAGCTGTTTTTTTACTTTTTATTAACAATAAAAAGTATGCACAATATCGCATTAACATACTGATTCTCAGTGGCTTTCAGTAGTATAAAATGTCCTTCAAAATAAATTCAAGAAAAGTGGTTCAGTTTTTGTGTTTAAAAAAGAAAAAAATCAGTTAAATTTACAATATAAACATAAGATAATGGACGATAATTTTTCACCTAAAGTTAAAGATGTAATTGCCTACAGTAAAGAAGAAGCTTTACGTTTAGGGCATGATTTTATTGGTACGGAACACCTCATTTTGGGATTATTGCGAAAAGGAGAAGGAAAAGCTATAGAGATTTTAAATTCCTTAGAAATAAATCTTGACCATTTGCGCAAAAAAATTGAAGGTTTAAATCCGATTAACTCTCCAAGAGAAACCGATGAAAAGAAAAGTTTACATTTAACAAAACAAGCCGAAAAAGCGATAAAAACAACTTTTTTGGAAGCCAAGCTATATCAAAGTGATTCTGTAAATACCGCACATTTGCTGTTATGCATTTTACGTAATGAAAATGATCCAACTACAAAGTTATTGCAACATTTTGATGTAAGTTATGATGATGCAAAAGCTGTTTTTAAACAATTGTTCTCCGATGAAGAAATCAATTTGCCAAAATCTGAAAATTCTTCTGACGATGAGGATTTTGAAGGATCTAAATCAAATCCTTTTGAACAGTCCAGAGGCGAAAAAGCACCAATAAAGAAAACAAAAACACCTGTTCTGGACAATTTTGGACGAGATTTAACACGTTTGGCTGAAGAAGGAAAATTGGATCCTGTGGTTGGACGCCAAAAAGAAATTGAAAGGGTTTCTCAAATTTTAAGCCGTAGAAAAAAGAACAATCCAATATTAATTGGTGAGCCGGGAGTTGGGAAATCGGCTATAGCTGAAGGTTTGGCTTTGCGCATTATTCAGCGTAAGGTTTCTCGTATTTTATTCAACAAACGCGTTGTATCCTTAGACTTAGCAAGTTTGGTTGCCGGCACAAAATATCGCGGTCAGTTTGAAGAACGCATGAAAGCTTTAGTGAATGAGTTGGAAAAAAATGATGATATTATTTTATTTATCGATGAAATTCACACCATTGTTGGCGCCGGCGGGGCAACAGGTTCTTTAGATGCTTCCAATATGTTAAAACCCGCATTGGCTCGCGGCGAAATTCAATGTATTGGTGCAACAACTTTAGATGAATTCAGAACCAACATTGAGAAAGATGGTGCTTTAGAACGCAGATTTCAAAAAGTAATGGTTGAACCAACTTCTGTTGAAGAAACGATTCAGATTTTACAAAATATAAAAGATAAATATGAAGATCACCATAATGTTGTTTATACAGATGACGCAATAAAAGCTTGCGTAACCCTAACAAATAGGTATATGACCGATCGTTTTTTACCAGACAAAGCTATAGATGCTATGGATGAATCGGGATCACGAATTCATATCACAAATATTGTTGTGCCTAAAGAAGTTTTAAATCTTGAAGAGCAGTTGGAAAAAGTTAGAGATGACAAAACGGCAGCCGTAAATGGTCAAAAATATGAAGAAGCAGCCCGTTTGCGTGATGATGAAAAACGCATTGAAAGTTTGTTGCAAACAGAACAAAAAAAATGGGAAGAAACTTCAAAATTAAATAGGGAAATTGTTACTGAAGACAATGTGGCAG
>JBAZGP010000125.1:3185-9120 GCA_041652835.1 Lutibacter sp.
GCATTCCTGTAAATAGGGTTGCTGAAGCAGAAAGCAAACGTTTAAATGATTTACCAAATCTAATTAAGGGGAAAGTTATTGGGCAAAATGAAGCCGTTAGCAAGGTAGTAAAGGCTATCCAACGCAACCGTGTTGGACTTAAAGATCCCAATAAACCAATTGGATCATTCATATTTTTAGGACAAACTGGTGTTGGAAAAACGCAACTTGCTAAAGTTTTGGCAACTGAATTGTTCGATAGTGAAGAAGCATTAGTTAGAATTGACATGAGTGAATATATGGAAAAATTTGCGGTTTCCAGATTAATAGGCGCACCTCCAGGATATGTGGGTTATGAAGAAGGCGGACAACTTACTGAAAAAATTAGACGCAAACCTTATGCGGTTGTGCTGTTTGATGAAATTGAAAAAGCGCATCCCGATGTTTTTAACATGTTACTTCAAATTTTAGATGAAGGTCATATTACTGATAGTTTGGGAAGAAGAATAGATTTTAGAAATACCATTCTCATTATGACTTCCAATATTGGTTCACGCCAATTAAAAGATTTTGGTGCTGGTGTTGGATTTGGAACAGCTTCAAAAACTTCCCAAGCAGATGCAAATGCAAAAAGCGTTATTGAAAATGCATTAAAAAAGACATTTGCCCCTGAATTTTTAAATAGAATTGATGATGTGGTGATATTCAATCCTCTTGATATTGAAGATATCCACTTAATTATTGATATTGAATTAAGTAAATTATCAAAACGTATTGACGATTTAGGCTATAAATTGGTATTGACCAAAGAGGCTAAAGATTATATTGCCGAGAAAGGTTTTGACAAACAATATGGTGCCAGACCATTAAAACGTGCTATTCAAAAATATGTTGAAGATGCTTTGGCTGAAGAAATTGTAACTTCAAAACTAAAAGAAGGCGATTCAATTTTTATGGATTTAGATAAAGACAAAGATGAACTTACCATAAAAATAACCAAAGGAAAAGATAAGGTTGAATAACAGCCTTTGTTTTATAATATATTCAACTAAACAATAGCCGCGAAATTACGGCTATTGTTTAGTCTTTTTTTCAAAATTAGTCACTTAAAAAAGCAAAATTAATTCCAAAAAATCAAATGAATTCAAAAATACTATTTACAGTAGCCATGACAATTCTATTTTTTAATTTTTCTTCAGCACAAAATAAATCAAAAAGTGCAGAAGAAATTTTAAATGCCGCATTTGAACAAGCCAAAACAGAAAATAAAAATGTTATTGTTATGTTCCATGCATCATGGTGTGGATGGTGTAAAAAAATGGATGCATCCTTGACAGACACTACAACTAAAGATTTATTCGACAAAAACTATGTGATTGCACATTTGGTCGTTTTAGAATCAGCCAGCAAAAAACAATTGGAAAATGATGGAGCTGAGGCATTATTAAATAAATATGGTGGCAAAAACCAAGGAATACCCTATTTGCTGATTTTTGATAGTAACGCAAATTTATTGGCCGATTCAAAAATGGTTGATAATGAATTTGTTTTAAAAGAAAAAGGAAATAATATCGGTTGCCCTGGAACTCCTGAAGAAATAGCTGCATTTTCCTACAAATTAAAAGAAACTTCAAATTTAAATGAGGACGAACTTGCAATTATTGCCGAACGATTCAAATTAAATAATCCAACTAATTAGTGACAAATAATCCTTTCAAAAAGCCCAATCCATAGCCTGAAAACTGTACAAATGTTGTTACAATGCTTAAAGCAGCAACGGAAGTATTTTTGTTTTTAAGTAAAGAATCTAAAAATATTGCAGCAAAATAAATTAGAAATAGTGCAGCAGGCAATTCAAATCCTGAAATCAAAAACAGAATTGATGCCAAAAAGGATAAAATAAATAGACTGGGAAACCAATAGGTAATTTTGGCTGTATCTGGATATTTCCGATTTAAAAAGGGTCTTGCATTCCCAAAAAGAAAAGTTTGTCTGAAAAACTGTTTCAACGAAGTCCTTCGTTTATGATAAACAAAGGCATTTTCTATAAATTGCGTATGAAAATGATTTTCCCATAATCTAAAAGTTAAATCGATATCTTCTCCAATTTTCATGGTGCTAAAACCGTCTGTTTTCCTAAAAGCATATTTTGAAATTCCAAAATTGAAACTGCGAGGTTGAAATTTGCCAACCGACATTTTGCTTCCTCTGATTCCTCCGGTAGTTAAAAAAGAGGTCATGCTATAATTTATTGCTTTTTGAAGCGGTGTGAAAGATTCGTGGGCGGCATCGGCTCCGCCAAATGAATCTGTGTAATTTTCATCTAAATCAATATCAACAACTTCTAAATAATGTGAAGGAATGATACAGTCCGAATCAAAAATGATAAAATAATTACCTGTGGCCAATTCCATTCCAAAATTTCTACTTGCTCCTGCTCCACTGTTTTCTTTAAAATGATATTTAATATTCAAAAGTTTTGTATATTTTAAAACAATATCATTACATTTTATGGTTGATCCGTCTTCAATAACCAGTACTTCAAAATCCTTAGGATAGGTTTGTTTGGTTAAGCTTTGCAATAATTCGTCAATTTCCTGAGGCCTGTTGTAAACCGGAATTATTATGGAATAAGTTAGATTCAATAGTTATATTTTGTGCTAATATATCCATTTTTAAATAAAAAAGCACAAATAAAATATTTGTGCTTTTCTAAATTATTGTTAATTGTTTATTCTTTATCCATAAAAAGCTCCATTACTTCCTGGCTGATTCCCATATTTGAAAATCCGCCATCATGAAATAAATTTTGAAGCGTCACTTTTTTTGTTAAGTCGGAAAACAAAGAAATAGTATAATCCGCACATTCTAAAGCTGTCGCATTCCCAAGCGGTGACATTTTTTCAGCATAATTTAAAAATCCTTCAATACCTTTAACACCTCTACCTGCGGTGGTTAACGTTGGTGATTGTGAAATTGTATTTACGCGAACTTTATGATCTCTTCCAAAGAAATATCCAAAACTGCGCGCAATAGATTCTAAATAAGCTTTATTATCGGCCATATCATTGTAATCTGGAAAAACCCTTTGTGCTGCCATATAGGTTAATGCAACAATGCTTCCCCACTCATTCATAGCGTTGGATTTGTATAATACACCCATTATTTTATGAAAAGAAACCGCAGAAATATCCCATCCAATTTTGGTATATTCATAATTTTGTGTTGTATAATGATTGCCTTTACGCACATTTACTGACATACCGATAGAGTGTAAAACGAAATCAATTTTTCCTCCTAAAATTTCCATCGACTTATCTACCAAATTTTGAATATCATCCACTGAAGTTGCATCGGCAGGAATAACTTGTGAGCCTGTTTTTTTTGCAAGTTCATCAATGGTTCCAAATCTCAAGGCAACTAATGCGTTTGTCAACACAAATGTAGCACCTTCTTCATGTGCTCTTTCGGCAACTTTCCATGCAATAGAGTTCTCATCTAAGGCCCCAAAAATAATTCCTTTTTTTCCTTTAAGTAAATTGTACATATTTAATTTCTTTTATTTATTCTTAATTTAATTGGCAAATATAGTGTGATTTCTTAATTCAACAGCTGTTTTGCATGTTCAATTGCTGTTGAAGTGATGTTTTTTCCACCCAACATCTCGGCAATCTCATCAATTCGTTCGCTTTTTGTGAGTTCTTTTAGTTTTGTTACAATGTTATTTTCAATATCCTGTTTATAAACTTTGTAATGCTGTTTTCCTTTTGCCGCAATTTGCGGTAAATGCGTTATGGTTATCACTTGCATATTTACACTCATTTTCTGCATAATTTCAGCCATTTTTTGAGAAACATCTCCAGAAACACCTGTGTCAATTTCATCAAAAATAATGGTAGGCAATTTTAAATATTCAGAAAGAATGGCTTTTACAGACAACATGATTCGCGACAGTTCACCACCGGAAGCAATCTTTTTTAATTCTCCAAAATTAGCGCCTTTATTAGCGGAAATAAAAAGTTGAAGTTCGTCTTTTCCATTTTGAAAATACTGGTTTGTATGCCTAATGATAAAGTTAAAACGGGTATTTTCCATTCCTAAATTCTCCAAACTGCTTTCCAATTTTGAAATCAGAATAGGAATCGCTTTTTCTCTTTCCTGAAAAATGGCTTTAGCCAGTTTGTCAATTTTTTCTGCAACATTTTTAATTTCAGCTTCCTTTTCTAAAATGGCTGCGGAAGAATTTTCAACTGCATCAACTTTTACGGAAAGCTCCTCTTGTTTTTGAAGCAATTCCACAATGGTTGTTCAATTTCACCCACAACATCATCAAACTCAATTTTAAGACTTAACACCCTGTTATAAAGCTCATTATATTCATTTGAATACACTGAAATTTTATTTAAATTCGAGGTAAATGAATTTAAAAGCGTTTGCAAACCAATTTCTTCATTTAATGCAACTGACTGCGCCTCAGATAAATTTAGTTTTATTTCTTCAATATTGTTTAATTTATCCAAAGACTGTTCAATAACTTCCTGCTCATCAGCCTGCAATTTGGACTTTTCCAACTCTTCATACAAATGCAGGTTGTATTCGTAATTTTGAATGGCAGTTTCCTGATCTTTTTTGAGTTGATTTAATGCTTTTGTCAATTGGCTAAATAATTTCAGGCCTCTTTTATATGATTCAATTTTTGCTGAATTGCCGGCAAGTGCATCAATAATATGAAACTGAAAATTGACATCCGACAACTGTAAGGTTTGATGTTGGGAATGTACATCAATCAATTTTTCGCTTAAATCCTGTAAAACTTGTAAAGTAGTAGGCGTATCATTAATAAAAGCCCTTGATTTTCCGGCAGGAGAAATTTCTCTTCTTATAATGGTTTCGTTTTCAAAATCAATATCATTTTCTTCAAAAAAACTTTCCAATTGATAATTTGAAATCAAAAATTTCGCCTCAATAACACATTTTTTATTGGTATCTTTTAAAGTAGAAGTGTCGGCTCTTTTCCCTAAAACAAGTCCTAATGCGCCCAATAAAATAGATTTACCCGCACCAGTTTCACCGGTTATTGTAGATAAATAATCTTTAAAATTAACAGATAAACTTTCTATTAATGCATAATTTTTTATGGAAAGATTTGTAAGCATTCTGGCAATTTATTGTTACGAATTTACTTTATATCGTTCCACTTAGTCGCATTAAGAGGTGAAATTTTTAGTAAGTCTTCTTTTAATTTAGTGGTGTCATAATTTGGTCCATCAGAAAAAACAGCTACAATTTCATCAGCCTTTGCATCCGTAAACACACGTAATAAATACGCGTTCGGACGTGAATCATAAATGGTTTTTAAAGACCCAATAGATTCTGCAATTTTTTGTTTTGCTTTTTTCTTATCTATAGCCATTTCATCCAACCCTTTTAGGTGATACGTGTACATAGCTGAACGAAATAAACTGTAAGTTGGTGATAAAATATTGTCAATTAGTACAAATCTGGATTTATTTCCATCATTTTGATTCCATCCAAAATAGCCGCTTTGTTGCGCCTGCACCAAAATATTTTGTGTTTTTATAAAAAATGGAGTACCACCATTTAAAGCAAAAGTATCAGCATCCATTCCTAAAATAGTGTAAACATAATAGGAAACAATAGAAACCAAATTGGATTCGAAGGTGCTTTCATTAAGTTGCAATGGTTCAAACTCAATATATTTAAATGAAAAGTTATCATCTTTAAAATTAAAAATTGGCGATAAATAGGTTGAATTGTAAACTGGTCGAGAGGACTGTATTTGAATATTTCCTTTAAAATCGTTACCCGATTGCTCTAATATTGTTAAGGTGAAGTTGCATTTAATACGCTCTTGAGGTTCATATTTCAAATTTGTCCATCGTTTTTGATTAACAAATTCATTTAATGAATTCTCTAATGTTTTAAAAATTTGTTT
>JBAZGP010000126.1:0-2310 GCA_041652835.1 Lutibacter sp.
TTTTTTAAAGCCAATTCTGCAAAAGTTGCGAATTTTGGTTGCCACAATGTTAAAATTTGATTGGCGCCTTCAATAAGCGTTACTTCTTTTCCCGCCTCCCTTAAATTTTCAGCTACTTCAACTCCAATTAATCCTGCTCCAATAATGGTAATGTGTTTTGAAGTTGATGTTAAACCTTCCTTGGTAATTTTATCGAAATCAGCCATTGACCGGCAAGTTGACCAGTTTGTGGCTTTATTTATATTTTTTATTGGCGGAACTATGGATTTTGCGCCAGTGGCAAAAACAAGCTTGTTGTAACTGTATTCACCTTCCACCGAGTAAACTATTTTATTTTTGGTGTCTATGGAAACAATTTCCTCATTTACCTTAACATCAATATTAAACCGCGTTCTCATTAAATCGGGTTCAACAACAATTAAATCACTTCTATTTTCTATAATTCCTGAAAATGCATAAGGCATTCCACAGGTTGCATAACTGATATTCTCACCTTTTTCAAATAATATTATTTCTGCTTTTTCATTTTCCCTACGCGCTTTTGCAGCTGCCGAAGGGCCTGCCGATAAACCGCCAATTATTATAATTTTTTCCATCAATCTACTTTTCTAAAAATTTTGACAAATTTCAATCAAAATTATAAGATAGTGTGTAATTAATATTACGCTAACATTTAATCAGTAGTAATCGGTAATAAATAGGAAAAACAGTTCCTATTTTAGAACTTCTTTTACTGAAAATGATTTGAGGTGAAATAAAAAAAATTAAGTTCATTTTAGTATCTTTGTCAATTCTAAAAAACGAGGTAAACGACTATGTTCAATAATTTAAGCGATAAATTAGATAAAGCCCTTCACACCCTGAAAGGACACGGAAGAATTACAGAAATAAATGTTGCAGAAACGCTAAAAGAAGTTCGTAGAGCCCTTTTAGATGCCGATGTTAACTTTAAAATAGCAAAAAACTTTACCGACACCGTAAAAGTAAAAGCCTTAGGACAAAACGTATTGACTACGTTAAATCCGGGGCAATTAATGGTGAAAATCGTAAAAGATGAATTGACCGATTTAATGGGTGGTGAAACCGTAGGAATCAACCTTTCTGGTACACCAACCGTTATTTTAATGTCGGGTTTACAAGGGTCAGGTAAAACAACTTTCTCGGGAAAACTGGCCAACTATTTAAAAACTAAAAAGAATAAAAACGTTTTATTGGTGGGTTGCGACGTGTATCGTCCGGCAGCCATTAATCAATTAAGGGTAGTTGGAGAACAAATTGGTGTTGAAGTTTATGCTGAAGAAGGCAATCAAAATCCAGTAGAAATTTCCAAAAATGCCATTAAACATGCAAAAGCAACCGGTAAAAATGTGGTGATTATAGATACCGCAGGACGTTTGGCTGTTGATGAAACGATGATGGCCGAAATTTCAAACATTCACAAGGCTGTAAATCCACAAGAAACACTTTTTGTGGTGGATTCTATGACTGGTCAGGATGCTGTGAATACTGCAAAAGCGTTTAATGATATTTTAAATTTCGACGGTGTTGTACTTACCAAATTAGATGGTGATACACGTGGCGGTGCTGCTTTATCCATAAAATCTGTTGTAGATAAACCTATTAAATTTGTTGGTACAGGTGAAAAAATGGAAGCTATTGATGTTTTCTATCCAAACCGAATGGCCGAGCGAATTTTGGGAATGGGTGATGTTGTTTCATTGGTGGAACGAGCCCAAGAACAATATGATGAAGAAGAAGCGCGTAAAATTCAAAAGAAAATTGCAAAAAATCAGTTTGGTTTTGATGATTTCCTGAAACAAATTCAGCAAATCAAAAAAATGGGAAATATGAAAGATTTAATGGGAATGATTCCTGGAGCAGGCAAAATGATGAAGGATGTTGATATTGATGATGATGCTTTTAAAGGAATTGAAGCCATGATTCACTCCATGACGCCATCAGAAAGAAGTGAACCAGCAATAATTGATGCGAATAGAAAAAAGAGAATTGCAAAAGGCGCAGGAACAAGCATTCAAGAAGTAAATCAATTGTTGAAACAATTTACCCAAATGAGCAAAATGATGAAAATGATGCAAGGTGGTGGCGGTAAACAAATGATGCAAATGATGAAAGGAATGGGGAAATAGTATTTAGTTGGCAATTTTCAGATGCAGTTAGCAGTTTTTCTAAATTAAATTTATAAAAATTAAAAATATGAGTTTCAAAAAACTACTTGCCTATCAAAAAGCATTTGAACTTTCCATGGAGATTTTTGAACTTTCTAAATCTTTCCCCAAAGAAGAAACTTAT
>JBAZGP010000126.1:2320-9099 GCA_041652835.1 Lutibacter sp.
TAGAAGATGCTCAAGATCCGTTTGTGCTAATATTTCTGAAGCTTACCGTAAAAGACCATATCCAAAACATTTTATGAGTAAATTATCAGATTCCGATAGTGAAAATTCTGAAACACAAGTTTGGATTGACTTTTCTAAATCATGTGATTATATAACTACGGAACAACAACAATTATTAACATTTAAAAGTGAGGAAGTTGGAAAATTAATCAATTTTATGATTGCCAATCCTGAAAAATTCGGTGTAAAAACTGAAAACTGCAACTGACACACTGAAAACTAATTTATTATGATTTTACTCGACGGAAAAAAAACATCGGCAGACTTAAAACTTGAAATTGCTGAATCGGTTAAAAAATTAAAAGCTGAAGGAAAAAAGACACCACATTTGGCCGCCATTTTGGTAGGAAACGATGGCGCAAGTATGACTTATGTAAATGGCAAAGTAAAAGCTTGTGAATTGGTGGGTTTTAAATCAACATTAATTGAGCTTTCGAGTGAAACAACCGAAGAAAAATTATTGCAGGAAATTGAAAAACTAAATACCAACGATGATATCGACGGATTTATAGTTCAGTTGCCTTTACCAAAACATATAAACGAACAAAAAGTACTAAATGCCGTAAATCCAGATAAAGATGTTGATGGATTTCACCCAACCAATGTGGGAAGAATGGCTTTGGATATGCCTTGTTTTTTGCCTGCAACACCTTTCGGTATTTTAGAATTATTAGAACGTTATCAGGTGGAAACCTCAGGAAAACACGTGGTAGTTATAGGAAGAAGCCATATTGTGGGCCGACCAATAAGCATTTTAATGAGCCAAAAACGCAAAGCTGGAGATGCCACTGTTACGGTAGCACACAGCAGAACCAAAAATTTAAAAGATTTTACCTTGCAAGCCGATATTATTGTTGCCGCGCTGGGAATTCCTGAATTTTTAACTGGTGATATGGTAAAAAATGGCGTAACCATTATTGACGTAGGCATCACAAGGGTTGAAGATGTCACCAAAAAAAGTGGCTATCGTTTGGCCGGTGACGTACATTTTGAAAGTGTTAGCAAAAAAGCTTCCTTTATCACTCCAGTTCCTGGTGGCGTTGGCCCAATGACCATTGCCATGTTGATGAAAAATACGCTTTTGGCCTGCGAAAGAAAAGACTAACTATCTTCTCTATTCACCAAAGCTACAGAAAACGCTGGTAAACAAACCGATAAATAATCACATTCCTCATCAAAAGGATTTGAATATTGGACTCGGGTTCCTTTCATTATTTTAATGGATTGCCCAGCTTTTAAAACAACAAGTTCTCCTTCAATATTAAATTGTTTTTTACCTTTAATAATATAGGTATATTCATCAAAATTAGGTGTTTGAAAAGGCTCTGCCCAGCCCGGAGGAGCAATCATGTGAGCCAAACTTAATTCCCCTTGTTGCGTGGTATGTCCAAAATGTTCTTCTATTAATTTGCCATCGGTTGTAGGAATTACAAATGGAGACTTTTGTACAATATATTTTTTCATATTAAAACTTTATTTCAACCAAATTTATTAATTATTTAGGAGACTTATGCCCCAATTTTAAGATATGTCAATAATATTTTATAATGACTATGGAAATTTTAAAGTTAATCCAGACTTGGGAATTAAAAATAAAAATATGTAGAATAAAAAAGTGAAGCTAAGGTTGAACTATTATACTTGGGTATTCAGCATAATACGAACTTTCATATTCTTTCCAAACAAGAATAAGAAATACTTTTTTATTGATGAAACGATTTGATTAATTCAACAATGACTGATATTGTTGATTTACATAAATTGGTTCGGAAACTTCAATATATTTATTCGAAAGAAACTGTGGATTCTGTTTGTTGTAAATGTTCGCTATTTTTTCAATTATTTCCAATGATTCTACTCTTGGAATATCTGCAAAATTTGTTAGGTCAACTTTCAATTTAACAATATTATAAATATTGGTATTTTCTATAAAAGACACAAAACTGTCATATTCAGAAAAGTCTTTGCTAAGTTCATATAGCTTATCAGAAATACCCGAAATGGAATTAAAACTATTGTTACTCAATATAATAATGGTGATGTCATCATTATATCTTCTTAATGTAGTGCTAAATCCATTCCATACTCCATTATGATATATCAAATCACAGTCATTTTCTTGTTTCAGCCGGAAACCAAAACCATAAGGAATAATTTTGCCGTTATTGGTTTTGCCGGGAAGAAATGCTTTTGCTAAAATGGTATCATTTAAAATGGTATGCTCAGTCAAAGATTGATTCCATTTAAACAAATCGCTTACACATGAATACACACCTTTATCGCCTACAACGCCATCATTAACTGAAAAAGGTATGGCAATATATGACCTTCCATATTTCCTAAAACCTGTTAATTCCTCATTTCTGGTTTCTTCACTTGGATTATGAACATAAGTATGCGTTAAATTTAAAGGTTTAAAAAATCGGGTGTCCAAAAAATCGCCCAAACTTTTGTTACTTATTTTTGAAACAATGGAACCTAAAATGAAATAACCTGTGTTGCTGTAATCAAACCTATCACCCGGCCTAAAATAAGGCATCATTTTCAATTTATTCATTAAATTTAACATCGCAGTATTGTCTGGAGGTAATTTACTTTTCCAGTTGTGTTCAGCTGCATACATATAGTTTGGAAGACCAGATGTGTGGTTTAATAAATGACGAATTTTGATATTTTTATAAGGGAAATTTGGTAAATATTTTGTTGCAAAATCATCTAAATCCAATTTACCCTCTTGATACAGCAATAAAATTGCCGCAGCAGTAAACTGTTTAGAAACCGATGCAAGTTGATAAGTACTTGTGCTTTCAATAGGTGTTTTTTGTCTAAAGTCTTTATATCCAATATGCTCTTCAAACAATATTTTTCCGTTTTTAGCCACCAAAATACTGCCATTAAATCCGTATGTTTTAGCTAACTGATTGGTGTAATTATGAACTTTTTCCAAAGGAGCCTTGTAGGCTGCCATTAAAATTGATTTCTCCAATTCATTTTGTAAGTTATGATTTGAAGTTAAATCCTTGAAATTATATGAAGGGTTAAATTGAGTATGTGTACCACTGCTATTTGTTGCAACAAAAAAAAGTATTATCACAAATAACAAAGCGTAATTTAAATAGGGTTTTTTCATTCTTAGCTTTTTTCTCTTATCTTTTTGAGTGGAAATTATAAGAAAATTAATTTATAAATTGTCAATTCTTTAACGCCATTTTTCGGCATTTATTGGGTTTAGACATTAACTAAATAAACTAAACTTTACAATTATACAAAAAATATTTAAAAGCTACCAAATAAAATTCAGCAAAATAGCCTTTTTTAAAATTAAGAGCCTTAAGATTTATTTGAATTGATAATTAGCAAACTGAATTTACAACTGATGTATATCATTTTGTAATTAAGAATTGAATCTTAATTTTAGTATTGGAATAATAAATCAAATAAAATGAAACTTACATTTTTTGGAGGAGCTGGAACGGTTACAGGTTCTAAAATTTTATTGGAAGTTAACTACAAAAAAATATTAATCGACTGTGGCTTGTTTCAGGGATTGAAAGAATTGCGCTTGAAAAACTGGGAAACACTTCCTGTAAATTTAAACGATTTAAGTCTCATTTTATTAACTCATGCGCATTTAGATCATTCGGGATATTTACCTATTTTAATAAAAAATGGCTATAAGGGTGAAATTTATTGCACGCCCGCTACAAGAGATTTAACAGAAATTATACTGTTAGACAGCGCTAAAATTCAGGAAGAAGATGCAAGAAGGGCTAATGAACATGAGTATACCAAGCATAAACCCGCATTACCGCTCTATGATATTTCAGATGCCAAACAAACAATCACACACTTTAAAACGTTTGAAACAAACCAATGGCATTGTATTGATGATGATATTTCCTTTAAATTTATAAATAGCGGCCATATTTTAGGAAGTGTTTTTATTCTTATAAAAGTGAATGAAAAAATTATTGCATTTTCAGGCGATATTGGCAGAAGGGAGCCCATCATTCTACATCCGTATGAATATATAGAAAAAGCTGATTATTTGGTTATTGAATCCACTTATGGAAACAGATTGCATCAAGACGCTTCCGTTTTGGATAATTTATCGAAATACATTAATCAAACCTATTCAAAAAATGGAATTTTAATCATTCCGACATTTTCAGTGGAAAGGGCTCAGGAAATTATTTATTTGTTAAGTCTCCTAAAACGAAATAATCAGTTACCAGATATTCCAATTTTCCTCGACAGTCCAATGGGAGTAAGTGCAACCGAAGTATATTTTAAATATAGAAACTCACATAAATTAACGGATGAAGATATTAAAAGTATGCTGTCAACCGTTCATTTAATTACTGAAATTAAAGCTTCTAAAATGATTGTCAATAATATGGAACCTAAAATTGTTTTGGCAGGAAGCGGAATGATAACTGGCGGAAGGGTTTTGCACTATTTGGACAAACTAATTTCAGATAAAAAAAACGGTGTTCTAATCGTGGGCTTTCAAGCAGAAGGCACTCGTGGAAGGGCATTGCTTGCAGGTGATACAGAAATTAAGTTTTTTGGGGAATATCATAAAGTAGTTGCGGAAATTTTTAAAATAAATGAATTTTCAGGACATGCCGACCAAAGCGAATTAATGGATTGGCTAAAACACTTTAAGGAACCTCCAACTCTTACCATAATCAATCACGGTGAGCCACACCAAAGTCAGGCTTTGAAAACTAAAATTAAAACCGATTTGAATTGGAATTGTACTGTGGCAAAAATGAATAAAGAGTATTATTTAAACTAAAATACAAAACCTTTCAAAAATTTAATTAAACCATACAGTAAAGTATTTTATTTTCGCCAAATCAGGAATTTGATTTATGGAGACTTCTTCCCTACTGAAACGGTTTAAACCTATTTCCTTCTTGTCAATGGAAATTGTGGCATTTAATTCATCAATAAAAAGTGTTGCCGAAGTTAATGTTGTTTCAACTTTATTTACATTATAATTTTCTTTGATGTCTTTAAAGGTAGATTGAAGCGAAATTCCTTTTGCGGTTTTATAATTATCATCAAATATTTGGATACTTTTTATTCCAGATGAAGGATCGTTTAGTTTTGTAGGCACAATTTCCAGCAATTTTTTTCCTTTTTTTGAGTAAATTAAATACTCATCATTTTCCACTGAAAACAACTTTTTGTTTATTTCTTTATTTGCATACAAAATAGCAACTATGGAGTCTTTTGCAAAAATTGAATTTAAATCCAGAATAGCCGTTCCTTCATTTAACGCACCAACTTTTCCTTTTTCAATTAAAAATTGGTTGTTCTTTTCAGCACATTGAATCAGTAAAAATGAAACAAGAAATATATAAATGGTCTTTTTAAAGGAAATCATAAACAGGTTAAAAATTTACTAATTTTATTAAACATACTCTTCAATAACGCAATAATTTGAAAATTATTTATTTTTTTAAAATTTTATAAAACCCGTTTTAGAATTCCCATTACACCTCTTATAAAAGTTGCGCTGGTAACCACTTTCAAAACAGGGTTCATTCGGGTACTCGTTCTACTGCCAGATGATTTTGGTAATTTCATTTCTTCCTTTTTCTTATTCTGCACATCTTGCTTTTCATTTATTCTTTCAATTTTTTCATTTAAAATTTCATAGGCACTTTCCCTGTCAATTACGTCCTTATACTTGTAATAAATACGGGAACTTTCAATAAGTTGTTTAAGTTCATTATCAGTCAGTATATCCATCCTGCTCATTGGAGCGCGCATCAAGGTGCATGCCAATGGTGTAGGAATTCCTTTTTCGTTTAAAACAGAGACAAATGCTTCTCCAATACCCATTTGCGTTAAAACTTTATCCACGTCATAATAAACTGAATCAGGATAATTTTCAGCAGCTAATTTTATGGCTTTTCTGTCTTTTGCAGTAAATGCGCGTAAGGCGTGTTGAACTTTTAAGCCTAATTGTCCCAATACGGCTTCAGGAACATCATTTGGGTTTTGCGTAACAAAAAATAAACCGATTCCTTTTGAGCGAATTAATTTTACGATGCTTTCAATTTGAGAAAGCAATGCTTTTGAAGCTTCATTAAAAATAAGATGCGCTTCATCAATAAAAATAACCAGTTCTGGTCTATTGCTATCTCCCTGTTCCGGAAAAGTTGCATACACTTCCGCCAGTAATTGCAACATAAATGTTGAAAATAGTTTCGGCTTATCCTGAATATCAGTTAAACGCAATATTGAAATAATTCCCCTTCCATTTTCATCAATCCTAACCAAATCCTGAACTTCAAAAGAGCGTTCCCCAAAAAATAGATTTCCACCTTGTTGTTCAATTTCGACTATTTTTCTCAAAATTGCCCCTGTACTTGCAATAGAAATTAAACCATATTCTTTTTGAATTTCTTCTTTACCTTCAGCAGTGGCGTATTGAAGTATTTTTTTGAAATCTTTTAAATCCAGTAATGGAAATTTGTGATCATCGCAATATTTAAAAATAATGGAGACGATGCCACTTTGCGCTTCTGGCAATTCCAATATTCTGGAAAGCAAAACAGGACCAAATTCTGAAACGGTGGCTCTTAGCCTTACGCCTTCCTGTTCCGATAAAGAAAGGATTTCAATAGGAAATTCTTTTGCTTCAAAAGACAAACCTATCGCAGCATGACGTTCTTCAATTTTTGGATTAATGGCTCCTGGCT
>JBAZGP010000127.1:0-9066 GCA_041652835.1 Lutibacter sp.
GACGTTGACACCCTTTATTTTACGAGTGAAAACAATGTTGTGCTACAGCTTACCATACTAAGAGACAGTGTATTGCGATTTCGTTATACCACAATTTCAATATTTGAAAATGATTTTTCTTATGCTATTACACGTTACGCAAGCAGGGGTTTTAACCATCTTGAAGTAACGGAAGATGAACATAATTATATCATTACAACATCTAAGCTAATATGTCATATTTCAAAAGAGAATATGAGGAAATCCATTTTTGATGCTACGGACAACACACTTATTTCTGAAGATGAACTTGGTTTTCATTGGGAAGAAAGTTATGAATTCGGAGGCAATGTTGTGATAATGTCAAAAAATTCCCAAGAGAAAGAAAGCTATTATGGGTTGGGTGATAAGCCTGTTGCATTAAATTTAAAGGGCAAGCGATTTGAAAATTGGGTAACAGATTCTTATGCTTTTGACAAAGATACCGATCCAATTTATAAAGCGATTCCTTTTTATACAGGACTTCATCACGGAAAAGCTTACGGCATATTTTTCGACAATACTTTTCATTCTTTTTTCGATTTCTGTCAGGAACGAAGAAATGTTACCAGCTTTTGGGCACAAGGAGGGGAAATGAATTACTACTTTATTTATGGCCCAGAAATGGAAGAAGTGGTATCCAATTACACTGATTTAACGGGAAAACCACATGAATTGCCGCCACTTTGGGCCTTGGGTTATCACCAATGCAAATGGAGTTATTATCCCGAATCGATTGTAAAAGAAGTTACCAACAAATTCAGGGAATTAAGAATCCCTTGTGATGCCATTTATTTGGATATCGATTATATGGACGGATTCAGATGCTTTACTTGGAATAAAGACTATTTTCCCGATCCTAAAAGAATGGTAAAAGAATTGGCCGACAATGGTTTTAAAACCGTGGTTATTATTGATCCGGGAATTAAAATAGACAATGAATACGGCGTTTTTAAAGAAGGGCTGGAGAAAGATTATTTTTGCAAACGTGCAGATGGTCCGTATATGAAAGGAAAAGTGTGGCCTGGAGAATGTTATTTCCCTGATTTTACAAATCCAGAAGTCCGTGAATGGTGGTCGGGTTTATTTAAAGAGCTTATTGAGGATATTGGGGTAAAAGGTGTTTGGAATGATATGAATGAACCTGCAATTATGGAAGTTCCTGGAAAAACATTTCCAGATGATGTGAGGCATAATTACGATGGAAATGTTTGTAGCCACAGAAAAGCGCACAATATTTATGGAATGCAAATGGCAAGAGCCACTTATCAGGGTTTAAAGAAATTCTCCTATCCTAAAAGACCATTCGTAATTACAAGAGCGGCGTATGCTGGCACACAACGTTATACTTCTACCTGGACCGGCGATAATGTGGCATCCTGGGAACATTTAAGTATCGCAAATTTGCAAGCGCAACGCATGTGTATGTCAGGATTTTCTTTTGTTGGTTCGGATATTGGTGGATTTGCGGAGCAACCTAGTGGAGAACTTTATGCGCGATGGATTCAATTGGGAATTTTCCACCCATTTTGCAGAACACATTCGTCTGGTGATCACGGAGATCAGGAACCTTGGGCTTTTGGTGAAAATATTACCGATATTGTAAGAAAATTTATTGAAATTAGGTATCAATTGCTACCTTATTTATATACCGCTTTTTGGAGATATACTACAGAAGGTATTCCTATTTTGAAGTCTTTGGTTTTATTTGATCAAGCCGATACACAAACACATTACAGAAACGATGAATTTATTTTTGGTGAAAAAATATTGGCTTGTCCAATTACCGAACCAAATGCCAAAGGAAGAAGAATGTATGTACCTGAAGGAAATTGGTATAATTTCTGGGACAATACCATGGTAAAAGGAAGTAATGAAGTTTGGGTGGATGCAGATTTAGACAGCATGCCAATTTTTGTGAAAGAAGGTGCCATTATTCCAAAATATCCCATTCAGCAATATGTTGGTGAAAAGAAAATAGAGCAACTTCACTTGGATGTTTTTTATAAATTTGGAAAAGAAGAATCTCAGGTTTATGAAGATGCTGAAGACGGATTTGATTATAAAAAAGGTAGATTTAGTTTAAGAAACTTTAATTTAATAGGTAAACAAGATTCTTTAACTATTCAACAATATAAATTAGGAAAATTTATTACACCGTATGAAACTTTTGAAATAAATTTAATCGGGTTGCCATTTGAAATTGGCGAAGTGGAAGTTGACAATGTTAAAATTGATTTAGCTTCCAGCCTTAAGGAAAATATTTTGGTAATTTCAAAAGAATTTACGGAACTTCACATTATTGCTAAAAAAGCGATTCTTATTTAACCTTTTTAGGAAATTACCTAATGAAAAAGCTCCTCAATTTGAGGAGCTTTTTTTATTAGAAAAATAATTTTACGGTAAGTACTTTAATTTTTAAATAAATAATTTAAAAAATTGAAGCCGTATAAAAACGGTTTATTTTTATACAATTATGTATATTTGATTTGTTGAAAAATTAAAAAATCAAAACACACACAAAATGAAACTTTTAGAAAATAAAACAGCTTTAATTACAGGAGCAACTAGAGGCATAGGAAAAGGAATTGCAATAACATTTGCCAAACAAGGAGCAAATGTTGCATTTACATATAGTTCTTCAGTTGAAGCTGCGGAAGCATTGGAGCAAGAATTAGCAACTTACGGGGTAAAAGCAAAAGGCTACAAATCAAATGCTGGAAATTATGATGCTGCGCAAGAATTGGCAACGGAGGTTTTAAAAGAATTTGGAACCATTGATGTTTTGGTGAACAATGCTGGAATTACAAAAGATAATTTATTGATGCGTATTTCTGAAGAAGATTTTGATAGCGTGATTGAAGTCAATTTAAAATCGGTTTTCAATTTAACAAAAGCGGTAATCAGACCAATGATGAAGCAACGCTCGGGTTCAATTATTAATATGAGCTCTGTGGTTGGTTTAAAAGGAAATGCAGGCCAGGCTAATTATGCGGCTTCTAAGGCTGGAATTATCGGTTTTTCAAAATCGGTGGCCTTGGAATTGGGTTCGAGAAATATTAGAAGTAATGTAATTGCACCTGGTTTTATTGAAACAGAAATGACCGCCAAATTGCCAGAAGAAACCGTTAAACAATGGCGGGAAGCAATTCCTTTAAAACGAGGTGGAACTCCGGAAGATGTTGCAAATGCCTGTGTATTTTTAGCTTCGGATATGAGTTCATATATTACAGGGCAAACTTTAAGTGTTGATGGGGGAATGCTAACATAAGTTATATGGCTAAAGTTTAAAGGATTTTTTTTAGCATTTAACAATAACAACCACATGGATCAATAAAAATGGAGACTGAAAAATTGTTTTATATCTTCTTAGCGGTATTTATTGCTTTATTTATAGCCGTTTTTCAGTATATTTTAAAAAAAGAAGAACGAAGCCAATTAAATTATTGGCTTTCTTTTTTTAGATTTATTACCATTTTTTTAATACTGTTGTTGCTGATAAATCCTTCAATAAAAAAAAACAACATTGAAATTATAAAACCAATTTTATTGGTTGCAGTTGACAATTCAAAATCCATAAAATATAATTCCCAACAAGAAACTGTAAAAAATTTGGTTGAAAAATTAAAAAACGATTCGGAGTTAAATCATAAATTTGATATCAGTTTTTTTGGTTTTGGAAGTGCTTTATTTTCATTGAATGAACTGAATTTTAAGGATGTCCAAACCAACTTATCACTTCCTTTTCAGGAATTTTCTAAATTGTATAAATCTGGTTCAAGTCCGGTGATATTTATTTCAGACGGAAATCAAACCGTTGGAAACAGTGTTGAATTTGTGAATTATAAAAGTCCTATTTTCCCTTTTATAGTTGGAGATACCACTGTTTTTGAAGACATTTACATCAGCCAATTAAATGTAAATCCGTTCACTTTTATCAACAATCAATTGCCTGTTGAACTGTTTGTCAATTATACAGGAAGCAAACCAATTACCAAAAATCTTAATGTATATCACAAAGGAACTAAAGTATATTCCGAGCAATTTCAATTTTCAAAGAATCAAAATGTTAAAACGGCGTCATTTTTTTTAAAAGCCACAACAAAAGGAACACAGTTTTATACAGCCACTGTTGAGCAACTTGAAAATGAACAAAATACACAAAATAACATAAAAAGTTTTAGTATAAATGTTATTGAAGAAAAATCGAATATTCTTATTTTAACCTCAGTTATTCATCCCGATTTGGGAATGCTGAAAAAATCCATTGAAAGCAATAAACAACGAACGGTCACAATTTCAACCGTTGCTAATTTTAAAGGAAATATTAGTGATTTTCAATTGGTTATACTTTATCAACCCAACACAATTTTCAAAAAAATATTTACCGAAATTAACCAAAAGAAGTCAAATTATTTTGTAATTTCAGGCAGAAATACCGATTGGAATTTTTTAAATGGCATGCAATCCAGTTTTTCAAAGAAAGCGAGTACAGAACAAGAAAATTACAGTCCAACTTTCAATTCAAATTATGCAACTTTTTTGAGTACAGATATTGGTTTTTCAAATTTTGCACCTATTGAAGATCGCTTTGGAGAAATTACATTTTCAGTTCCATACCAGTCCTTGTTATTTCAAAAAATTGGAAATATTGAAACAGAGAAACCGTTATTGGTCACTTTTGAAAACAGCAATCAAAAAGTTGCTGTTTTATTTGGAGAAAATTCTTGGCAATGGCGAATGAACAGTTTTACCGAAAATAAAACTTTTGAACTTTTTGATGGGTTTATGGCAAATCTGGTGCAATATTTAGTTTCTACAGATTCAAAAAGCAGGTTGAACGTAACGGTAAATCCCATTTTTTACGCCAATGAAATTATTCAAGTTTCTGCCAGTTATTTGGATGAGAATTTCAATTTCGACAATAGAGCTAAAATTTGGTTAACGGTTTCAAATACAGACACAAATTTCAGTAAAAAACTTCCTTTCTCGGCATTAAATAACCGATTTGTGGTTGAACTTCCAAACCTTCCTTCTGGAGAATATTTATATGCTGTTTCGGTTGAAAACCAAGACAATAGTATTTCTGGCAGTTTTAAAATTCTTCCTTTTGAAGTGGAACAACAATTTACCAACGCCAACAGCCAACAATTAAAAAAATTAGCAAGCACTACAAATGGATTCACTTTTTATAACAAGCAAGAGCAAAATTTAATTGATTATTTGGTAAAAGACAATCGTTTCAAAAGCATTCAAAAAAATACCATTTCAAAAACCTCATTAATTGAATGGAAGTGGATTTTAGGCCTAATTATCCTCGCATTAAGCATAGAATGGTTTACACGTAAATACTTTGGAAAGATTTAATTCTTTCTGTAAATTTATATTGAAAACCATTAATGTCCGATAAAAATATAATTGAATAAGATTTAATTTTTATTTATTTGATTTTTAATTGATTCCTGTTTTTTATTTCATGTTTTAAAAAACGAGGTGCCAGAAGAACGATAGCTGTTCGCTTTTAGTTTTGTCAATAACCCAGTCTTTTTCGAGATTTTTCAGGAATTTCATCAAATGTAATTATAATTATAATTTTTATATTTGACACAGTTTATTGAACATTTTCTTCACAAAATTCAAAATACCAATTTTTAAACTTTTAACTTTTTAACAAATAAACAAAATCCAATATGCCAACAATCTAAAACACCCATTTTTAAATAAAAACGGAGCAACCTATTAATTTAACATAGAGTGAGATAGTTGTTTTTTTATAAAATAGTTTGGATTTAATTATTTATATTTGCCGATTAAATGGAGATTTTGGTATGGTAAGTATTTTGTTTGATTTACTGGCCATAATTTTCTTAAACTTAAATCATAAAATATTTTATCTAAAACATGAACATTTTCGTAGCAAAATTAAGTTCTTCTACAACCAGTGAAGACTTACAGGGATTATTTGAAGAGTATGGAGAGGTAGTTTCTGCAAAAGTTATTACTGACAAAGAAACAGGCGAATCTAAAAGATTTGGTTTCGTAGAAATGAAGAAGGACGACGAAGCTTTAAAAGCAATTGAAGAGCTTGATGAGTGCCAATACGACAACAGCACAATTGTTGTAAGTAAAGCAAAACCAAAAACTGATGCACCAAAACGTGACAACAAATTTGGTGGAAAAAAAAGATATTAATCTTTATATCATTGAAAAACAAAAAAGGCTATCATTTCTGATGGCCTTTTTTGTTTTTATATTCAATTGTTGTTAGCGTTGATTTCTTGCTATCGGTTTGCGGTTCTTCCAACTATTATTTCTTCCGCCACCTCCATTACCTGATTTTTGGGAACGGGAATTCTTTGGTTTCTCCTCATTTATGGGCACATCCTCAATACTATCAACTAAAAACGGGTGTTCCGTCACCACAGGAATTTTTTGACCAATTAATTTTTGAATATCCTGTAAAAATGCCCTTTCTTCTGCATCACAAAAAGAAATCGCAATTCCGCTGGCGCTTGCCCGCCCGGTTCTTCCAATACGGTGAACGTAAGTTTCGGAAATATTTGGCAGGTCAAAGTTTATTACAAGCGATAATTCTTCAATGTCTATACCACGCGCAGCAATATCGGTAGCAACCAAAACACTTGTTTCCCCGCTTTTAAAATTGCCCAATGCTCTTTGGCGTGCGCCTTGTGATTTATTTCCGTGTATGGCAGCAGCACTTATGTTGGCTTTTTCTAAAAACCGAACAATTTTATCTGCGCCATGTTTGGTTCTTGAAAAAATAAGTGTAGAATCTACCAATTCTGTTTGCAGCAAATGCACAAGTAATTTGGGTTTGCTCTTTTTACTCACAAAATATACAGCCTGTTCTACTTTTTCAGCAGTTGCCTGCTCAGGTTTCACGGTTACTCGTTGTGGGTTACCCAATATTTTTCGGGATAAATCCACAATATCTGCTGGCATCGTTGCCGAAAAGAACAAAGATTGTCGTTTTGTCGGCAATTTGGCGATAATCTTTTTGATGTCGTGAATAAAACCCATATCCAACATGTGGTCAGCTTCATCCAACACAAAATACTCAACGTCTTTTAATGATATGTAACCTTGATTCATCAAGTCGAGTAATCTTCCGGGCGTAGCTACAAGTACATCAATGCCTCTGCGAAGCGAATCTGTTTGGCCTCCTTGTTTTACACCACCAAAAATAACGGTATTTTTCAATCCGGTATATTTTCCATAAGCCGTAAAACTGTCCGAAATTTGGATAGCCAATTCTCTAGTAGGCGTAATAATGAGTGCTCTAATTTTACGCTGATTGCTGCTGGTACGCTTAGGGTCAAGGAAAAGATGTTGTAATATTGGAACGGCAAATGCTGCCGTTTTCCCGGTTCCAGTTTGTGCACAACCCAAAAGGTCGTTTCGTTTTAGCAAAATTGGAATTGATTGTTCTTGAATTGGAGTGGGGTGAGTATAACCTTCAGCATTTAGAGCTTTCAGGATAGGTTCAATAATGTTTAGATCTTTAAATGTCATTTAGTATAATTAAAAGTGGCAAAGGTAGGTGAAATGTTTTAATATCTGTTATTTTAAGTTAGCGTATTGAAAATGAAGTCAATAGTTAAAAAAAATAAAAAAAAGCCTATCAATAATGATAGGCTCTAAATTGTAAAAAGATAAAGTATATATTAAATAACTTTTACATTTACCGCGTTTAATCCTTTTTTACCTTCCTGTAAATCGAATTCAACTTCGTCACCTTCGCGTACTTCGTCGATTAATCCAGAAATGTGTACAAAATGTTCTTTGTTTGAACCTTCCTCGCTAATAAATCCAAATCCTTTGGTTTCATTGAAGAATTTTACTGTTCCTTTACTCATTGTTAAAAATTTAAATATAATATTAGCCACAAAGGTACTGCTAATAATTAGAATACAGCTATTTAGCATTATATTAATTTATTTTTTTATTTTTAAACCTGTTTTTACCTATAATTTACAGCAAATTATTTTTTATAATTTGAGCTATGAAGCTTATAACTTGTTTTTTATGGTAGAATGAAAAAATAAAAAGAAAAAAAGAAATAATTTTGTACATTTAAATTATGATTACAAAAGACATAAAATTAGCTGTTTTAATTGATGGTGACAACATACCCTCAAAATATATTAAGGAAATGATTGAGGAAATTGCCAAATATGGTACGCCAACCATAAAAAGAATTTATGGCGACTGGACAAAGCCACAATTGGGTAAATGGAAAACTATTTTGCTTGAAAATGCCATAACGCCAATCCAGCAATACAGTTATACTACAGGAAAAAATGCAACAGATTCTGCAATGATTATTGATGCCATGGATATTTTATATTCAAATAACGTAAATGGTTTTTGCCTGGCTTCTTCGGATAGTGATTTTACGCGATTGGCAACAAGACTCAGGGAATCAGGAATGCAGGTTTATGGAATCGGGGAAAAGAAAACACCCGACCCATTTATTGTGGCTTGCGATAAGTTTATTTATCTTGAAATTTTAGAGCCTTTTAGTGAAAGTCACGACGAAAAAGGAGTGGAGTCTAAGAAATCGAATTTAGAAAAAATAACGCCAAAAGTGATTAAGTTCCTTAAACAAGCCGTTTCAGATGTGGCAGATGATGATGGATGGGCATTCTTAGGTGATGTGGGTTCACTTATTCTGAAAAAACAACCAAATTTTGACTCCAGGAACTTTGGATTTGAGAAATTAACTCCTTTGTTTAAGTCGCTTCCACAGTTTGAAATAGACCAAAGAGTGCAAAGCGGCGTTCGATTTAAATTGATTTATGTTCGAAATAAGTAAATTACTTAAAAAATCCTTCAAAATTGGTTTAATAATTTCTTCAGTTAAGTGTGAAAATTCAAAATTACCGCTCACTTTCTTGGATGAAAAGTGTTCATTACTTGCTTTAAAAAACTTTTGTCCAAATGCATATAAATCTCTGTAGTGGTAATACTTTCATGTCCCAACATTTGCTGAATTGCTCTTAAATCGGCGCCGCGTTCCAATAAATG
>JBAZGP010000128.1:0-9033 GCA_041652835.1 Lutibacter sp.
TTTATTATACGTAATTACATATAACGTATGTTTTATCGGAAAGTAATTTTTTTCTAACTTCTAAAAAAATAAGGTAAAAGAGGTTTCTTGAAAAGGTACGGAATGCACTTTTAAACTTCCTCCGTGAATTTGCATTATTTGCCTTGATAAACTTAGCCCTATTCCGGAACCATTCGCTTTAGTGGTAAAAAACGGAACGAATATTTCATCGATGAGTTCCTTTGAAATTCCCGGACCGTTATCTTTAACTCTTATATATTTTTCTTTCTCTTTAGTAATGCCATAACTAAAATCAACAACTCCATTTTCTTTTTCAAGCAAAGATTGTATGGCATTTTTTAATAAATTAATCAAAACCAGCGTTATTTGTTTTTCATCTGCAAAAATTTCAGCATTTTCAGGAATATCCTTTATCTGAAATAAAACAGTGTTAAACCCAACTTCCTGACTTACTAAAATTTTTACTTTTTCTATTAATTTTTTAACATTAACAATCTTTTTATCTGGAATTGGAATATTTAACATACTTCTATAAGATTGTACAAAACTCATCAAGTCATTCCCTTGATTTTTTATGACCTCCAATCCTTTAACAGTATTTTTTATAATATCCTCATCAATTTGATTTACTGTTAAAATTTCATTTTCATTTTTATAAAAATTTAAAATTGATTCGGAAATTGAGGTTATTGGAGTAATTGTATTCATAATTTCATGGGTTAAAACCTGAATGAGTTTCTTCCATGAATCTGTTTCTTTTTCATCTAATTCATTATTAATATCTTGAATAGTAATTAATTTCAATTTATTTTCATTTAAAACAATTTCTGTTGATTTAATTAATAATTGTACTGTTTCTCTTTCATTTGTTAATTTGAACAACCTCCGCTCAAAAGGTTTTAATTCTGACAGAATATAAAAAAGTTTCTCGTCAACTTTTTCCAATTGCCTCACATGATTTAATTGCGTGCAGTTAAATAACCTTTTAGCCGTTGGGTTTGAGAAGAGTATATGTCCTTTATTATTTAAAGTCAATATCCCTATTTTAGCTTGTTTTAATATTTCCTGATAATAATTTTCTTGCTCTTTATTTTTTATCTGAGTCTCTCTAATTAAATTATTTACTTTATTTAAACTTTTATGCAACTGTTTTAGCGATTTTGGATTTGCTTCTTCAGGAAATCTAACTGTAAAATCTTCATTTCTTAAGGAATCTAAAAAATAGGAGATTTTTACGTTTGTTTTATTTAAATATTTAATAAGAAATACAGCCTGAATAATAAGCAGTATCAACGAAGCAATTGCAAAATAATAGTCATTTTTAAGCCAAGTAAAAGCAAAAAGAAAAGCCAAAGCGCTTATGGATACAATTCTGAATATCAATTGAAAATAATAGTTTTTACTTGCCATTTTTTATTATTTTATTTCTTCATTTTATTATACAATGTTTGCCTTGTTATACCCAATTCATTAGCGGCAGCGGAAAAATTGCCATTGTGTTTATTCAACGTATTTTCAATCATAATTTCTTCCATTTTTTCAAGTGTCATATTTTCATAATGATTTGGAATGTTAGAAGCACCAGTATTCAGTAAAAAATCATCGGGCTTCAATACTTTATCTTCACATAAAATTACAGCTCGTTCTATGGTATGTTGTAATTCTCTTATATTTCCAGGCCAACGATAGGTTTTCAACTTATCTTTTGCAATATTGTTAATTTGCAATCCAGATTTCCCATATTTTAAGGCAAATTTATTTAGAAAAAACTCAGCTAAAATAAGAACATCATCATCCCTATCGCGTAAATTAGGCACTTCAATATGTATGGTATTGATACGATAGAGCAAATCTTCACGAAACAACCCGTCGGAAACCATTTGATTTAAATTGCAATTAGTGGCGCAAAGCAACCGAATATTAACTGGAATTGATTTGTTGGAGCCTACTCTTACAATTTCTTTATTTTGAATTACTGACAAAAGTTTAGCTTGCATTTGCAATGATAAATTACCTATTTCATCTAAAAAAAGCGTACCTCCATTTGCCGCTTCAAACTTCCCCACCCTGTCTTCTTTTGCATCTGTAAAAGACCCTTTAGTATGGCCAAAAAGTTCACTTTCAAAAAGAGTTTCTGAGATAGTGCCCATATCAACACTTATAAAAACTTCATTTTTACGTTCCGACAGTTGATGTAATTCTTGTGCTATTAACTCTTTACCGGTTCCATTTTCGCCAGTTATTAATACATTTACATTTGTTTTAGCCACTTTTCCAGTTAATTTAAGCACCTGTGTTAATGCTCTGGAATTCCCGATTATCAAATTTTTCTTTTGATTAATAAGTTGCTTAAGATTATTTTCTTTTTGTTTTAATTGACTAATTTCAGCTTTTGACTGTCGTAAAGAATAAGCTGATTTTATGGTAAGCATTAATTTTTCATTATTCCAAGGTTTCAAAATAAAATCATCAGCGCCTTCTTTTAAAGCTTTTACCGCAAGGTCAACACCACCATAAGCTGTCATCATAATTACAGAAGTATTTGGAACCTTCTTTTTGATTTCTTTCAGCCAAAATAAACCTTCATTGCCTGAATTTACTCCCGCTGAAAAATTCATATCAAGCAAAATAATATCAACATCATTTAACCCGGAATATGAAGAAATTTGGTTTGGGTTGCTAATTGTGTTTACACTTTTATATTTAAATTGAAACAAAATTTCTAATGCACTTAATACACTTTTACTATCATCAATTATTAAGATACTGCATTCTTTCATCACAAAACTTTATTTAAAAATATAAAACTACTCATTCAATTTATTTTTATGAAGAAACTGTAAAATATTTTTACAGTTATTGTCTATTATTTTTACGAAATAAATAGGAAAATATCAAACTTATAATATAAAATATTGACAATCAATAATCTAAAATTACGGCACACGATTAGTAAGCGTTGTATTATAATTTGAAGAAATGAATAAATTTTTAAAAAGTTTGATTGTGCTATTTTCACTTGTAACTACAATTGTTTCCGGACAAGAAAGTTGGTCGTTAGATGAATGTGTAGCGTATGGTTTAGCGCATAATTTAAAATTAAATGATTTAGATTACAATATTAAATCCAATCAAGAAAAGTACAAACAATCGTATAGAGAGTTACTCCCAAACCTATCTGCCAATTCAAATTACACTATTTTATATGGACGTTCTGTTGACCCTAACACCAATGTAATTGTTAGCTCAGATTTCTATTCCAATAAT
The DNA here is from genome assembly GCA_041652835.1 of Lutibacter sp. Taxonomy (GTDB): domain Bacteria; phylum Bacteroidota; class Bacteroidia; order Flavobacteriales; family Flavobacteriaceae; genus Lutibacter. The sequence goes on from JBAZGP010000128.1 coordinate 3,268, forward strand.
TATTCAATCGATGCAAGTATTGCTATTTTTGAAGGATTTCAAAAATTAAATTCAATTGCTTCCGCCAAATTTCTATATAAAGCTGTAAAAGAAGAACGTTTACAAGAAAAATATTTATTGGCATTTCGTATCATGACGGCTTTTTATGATGTAAGATTTTACGAAGAACAATTGCAAATTTCAATAGAACAGTTAGACATTTCTTCATTAAATTTAAACTTGGTAAAAAAACAAATCGACTTAGGTTTAAAAGCCGGTTCCGACCTTTATGAAGCCGAATCTATTTTAACTAATGATGAGTTATCAGTAATTCAAAGTAAAAATAATTTGAATGCGTCACTCCTAAAATTAAAGCAAGAAATGAATTTAGATTACACTGAAAATATTGAAATAAACACGTTAGATGAAGCGATTTTTTTAAACAAATCGGAATTTAATAAAATAAGCACCGATTCTGTATACCAAAAAGCCCTCACTTTTATTCCCAACATAAAAGCTCAGGAATTTAAAACCAATGCAGCCAAAAAGGACATTTCAATTGCCAAAAGTAACTTGTACCCTTCACTTTCATTTTCTGCAGGGTATGGAACTGGTTATTATGAAACCAATATAGATGAAGTAGGTAAAGTAATTCCGTTTCACACTCAAATAAAAGACAATGCGTCCCAATTTATTGGTTTTTATTTAACAATTCCTATTAGTGAACGATGGAGTAACCGCTCTCAAATTAAACAGCAAAAAATTGCGCTGTTACAGGCTAAAAATAATTTGAACATTCAAAAACAGGAATTGCATCAATTAATACAAGAATTAGTTCAAAATTTTGAGGCGACGAAAATTGAATACAATCAGACAGAAAAAAGCGAAGCGTCTCACCTACTTTCATACAAAATAGCACAAAAAAAATATGATAAAGGAATGATAAGTATTTTGGAATTATATCAGGCTAAAAATTTATATGCCAATTCTAAAAACAGAAACTTACAGGTAAAATTAAAATTGAAAGTGCAGAAAAAGACATTAGACTTTTACAACGGGTTACCTGTTTTTAATATAAATAACACAAATTAAAACCTCATAATGGATATACAATTAAAAAAGAAAAAAGGTTTGCAAACAAAGCACTATGGCTATTTAGCCATAGGAATTCTATTGCTGCTTTTAGGATGGGAAATAATCTTTAACAATTCTGTTTCTACCTTTAAAACAGAAAAAGAGAAACTTTCCATAAATGAAGTATTTGAAGGTAAATTTGATGATTATATAAGCATCAATGGTAATGTAGCTCCAATTACCACTATTTATATGGACGCTTATGAAGGTGGGCGTGTTACAGAAAAATTAATTGAAGAAGGCTTAACAGTTAAAAAAGATGAAATCATTCTTAAATTAGAAAACCAAGCTTTATACGAACAGATTTTAGCCAGTGAAAGTAATTTGGCTTTAAAACAAAACGATTTGCGTTCTACAAAACTAACTTTTGATTCACGCCTGATAGATGGGAAAAAATCGTTGGCAACTGCTGAATATGAATTACAACGTTTTAAAAGAAATTTTGAGCAAAATGAAGCTTTGTTTAATGATGAACTAATTTCAAAAGAAGATTATATAAAATCAAAAGAAGATTATGAACTGTCTCAAAAGCAATACAAAATTATAAAACTACAAACCGAACAAGACGATGCTTTGCGAAAAACTTCTTTGGCAGGATTGGATACCGATTTGGAGCGTATGAAAAAAACGTTATCTATGGTATATAAGCGTTTAGACCATTTAAATGTTAAAGCGCCTGCTGATGGTCAATTGGGATTTTTAGATGCGGAAATAGGACAAAATATTGCACAAGGACAACGAATTGGGCAAATAAATATATTGACTGATTATAAAATTGAAGCAACCATAGATGAGCATTATATTGACCGTGTACAACGGAATTTAACAGCTATTTTAGAACGAAATGGCAAAGAATATACCTTGCGTTTGCGAAAAGTTTATCCCGAAGTCCGCAATGGAAGTTTTAAAGTTGATTTGGTTTTTACCGCAGACAAACCTACAACAATTAGAACCGGACAAAGCTATACCATTAAATTGCAGTTAGGAGAATCGTCCGATGCGCTACTTTTACCTAAAGGTGGTTTTTTCCAAAGTACCGGAGGGCAATGGGTTTTTGTTGTTGATAGTAATGAAAAAGAGGCACTAAAAAGATTAATACGGATAGGTAAACAAAACTCAAAATTCTATGAAGTGTTGGAAGGTTTAAATCCTGGTGAAAAAGTAATCACCAGTAATTATGACAACTTTGGAAACGCGGAAAGAATAGTACTAAAATAAACAATTAAATTAAATTATTAAATATGATACAGATACAAAACCTAAAAAAGAGTTTTAAAACAGAAGAAATAGAAACTCTTGCTTTAAACGAAGTAAACTTAAGTGTTACCAAAGGAGAATTTGTGGCTATTATGGGACCTTCAGGTTGCGGAAAATCAACACTTCTTAACATTATAGGAATGTTGGACAATCCCAATCAAGGCAGTTACAAATTCTCTAATCATGAAGTTAGTGGCTTAAAAGAAAGTCAGCGTACTCAACTAAGAAAAGGAAATATTGGTTTTGTTTTTCAAAGTTTTAACTTGATTGATGAATTAACTGTTTTTGAAAATGTTGAACTGCCTTTAATCTATCTTAAAATGAATAAGAGTGAACGAAGAGAAAAGGTAACCAGCGTATTGGAACGGATGAAAATTGGTCACAGAAAAAACCATTTTCCACATCAATTATCCGGAGGACAGCAGCAGCGTGTGGCAATTGCCAGAGCTGTAATTACAAATCCTAAATTAATATTGGCAGATGAGCCCACAGGAAACCTCGATTCTAAAAACGGGATTGAAGTTATGAATCTATTAACTGAACTCAATCAGGAAGGTACTACTATAGTCATGGTAACCCACTCCGACAGAGATTCTCAATATGCACATAGAATAATCAATCTTTTTGATGGACAAATTGTTACTGAAAGTCAGAATAGAACTATTGGAGCAACTATTTAATAAATTTAATCATCAATCATCCATCGAATTGTTTAATTATAATATGCCCTCTAATCAAGGAATCATAGTTAAAAAATCAATTAAAAAACGAACATTATGTTCAAAAATTATTTAACAATAGCTTGGCGGAGTATTTGGAAAAATAAACTTTTTTCATTGATAAACATTACCAGTTTGGCAATTGGGCTTAGTGCCTCTTTTGTAATTGGCTTGTTGGTGTATTACGACCTTACATTTGACAAATTTCATAAAGATGGCGAGCTAATCTATCGGATTACGACAGAATTTATTACTCCTGAAGGCAATTTCTATAATTGCGGTGTGCCATCACCCTTGAGAAATGCTATAAATAATAACTCCGATGGAATCAATACCATAAACTATTTTTTTACAACCGAAATGCTTCGAGTAAAAAACATTGGTACTGGCAAAGTGTTTAAAGACCCTGATAAAATAATCTTTGCCGATGCACAGTATTTTCGATTATTTGATTACAAATGGTTGGCAGGAGGCGCTACCCAACTTTCAGAACCCAATGAAATGATACTGACCGAAGATCGGGCAAAAAAATATTTTCCCAATCAAACTCCACAGGAAATAATTGGAAACACACTTGTGTATAATGATAGTATCACCGTAAACATATCGGGTATCGTTGCCAACATTAAATATCGGAGCGATTTGATTTTTGAAGAATTTATATCCCTAAAAACAGCTAATCAAACGAATGATAAAAATTCCGTTTTTAATGATGAATGGAACAGTACCAACTCGGCTGTACAATTGTTTGTAAAAATCGACAAAAATGTCAGACTATTGGATTTCCAAACCCAACTTAATAAATTGGCTAAAGAACATGAAGATGCACTAATGTTATCATTTGGGCAGCGTAGAAAATTTCATTTGCAACCTTTAAGCGACTTGCATTTTAATCCTGATTATGGTATTTTCGACTTTAGCGAACACCAAGCCGATAAATCTATATTGATTAGTTTGGCCTTTATTGCCCTATTTTTGTTATTGTTGGGCATTGTTAATTTTATCAATCTCAATACAGCTCAAGCTAGCCGACGTGCCAAAGAAATCGGGATAAGAAAAACGCTGGGCAGTTCTAAAAAACAATTGATTTTTCAATTTTTAGGTGAATCATTTTTATTAACTATTGTTGCAGCAATTATTTCTATTGTTTTTGCAGCTTGGTTGTTACAACTATTTGCAGACTTTACACCAAAAGGGCTGAATTTTGAACTTTTTAGAGAACCTCTAATTATAAGTCTTATTTTACTGTTATTAATAATTGTTACCGTGTTGTCCGGATTTTATCCGGCTATTGTACTATCCCGTTTTAATCCTATTTCCGTATTAAATAATCAACTTTTTACTGGTAAAAACAAAGCTCCTTTGAGAAAATCTCTAACCGTTTTTCAATTTGTCATTGCCCAAGTTTTTATTATCGCGACCATTTTAGTTGGCAAGCAAATCCATTATTTAACTTCTAAAGATATGGGATTTCAAACCAAGACAATAGCTTATATAAGGACACCTTGGCACAACCAGTCCATGGAAAAGCGAATCAGATTGATTGATAAAGTAAAAACAATGCCCCAAATTGAAAAAATAAGTTTAGGCGGTCAACCACCGGCATCCTTTTCTACTCACCTTATGGATGTGAAATATTTTGACGACGGTAATGAAACCAATTTGAATCTGGAATTGCTTTATGGCGATAAAAATTATTTGGATTTATACGGGATTAAATTATTGGCAGGGAGACCTATATTAAATGATACGATTAAGGAATTTATCATTAATAAAACTTGTATGAAAAAGTTGGGCATTGAAAATCCAGCCGATGCCGTAGGAAAATTTATTGTATCCGATAGTGTTCAAATCCCAATAGTGGGTGTAATGGCAGATTTTAACCAAAGATCTTTAACTTCTGAAATTAAACCAATGGCTTTGGTCAGTGACTATGGAAGGGAAAATTATTCACAATTCAACACCATCCATTTTGATTTTCAAAATGACCATCCTGAAACTTGGCCTTCAACAATAGCACAGATTGAAAAAACGTGGAAAGCCATCTACCCCGAAGATGATTTTAAACTAATTTTTGTAGATGATACCATCCTAAGATTTTATACCCAAGAACGTAAAACGGCCACTTTATTAAATTGGGCAACCGGACTCTCTATTTTAATCAGTTGTTTGGGTCTGTTCGGCTTGGTAATTCATACCACGGAAAGACGCACCAAAGAAATAGGCATCCGAAAAGTATTGGGAGCCTCATTGTTACAATTAAATGTACTGCTTACCTCAGAGTTTTTAGTATTGGTAGGAATTGCATTTCTTATTGCTGCTCCAATTGCTTGGTATGGTATTCATAATTGGTTAGAAGGCTTTGCCTATAAAACTTCAATGAGTTGGTGGGTGTTTGTAGTAAGTGGTTTGGCAATGATTTTATTTGCTGTACTCATTATGAGTATTAAGACGTTTTCAGCAGCGAAAAGTAATCCAGTTGAGAGTTTAAAAACAGAATAAATTATGTATAAGAATTATTTAAAAATATTAATTAGAGGATTGTTTAAAAATAAAGGTTACAGCATCTTGAATATTTTTGGATTGGTTATAGGAATTACTTGTGCCAGCTTAATCTTTTTATGGGTGGAAAATGAGTTGGATTACAACAAAATCTTCCCTAACAGAGATTATATAT
>JBAZGP010000129.1:0-9030 GCA_041652835.1 Lutibacter sp.
CCCCCGTTGAAAATAAAATAGGGGAATTTATTGCCGAATTAATTGAAGACAGAAGTACCTTGCAAATGGGTATAGGAAGCATTCCAAATGCAGTTTTGCATAAATTAGGAAATCATAAAGATTTAGGATTGCACACCGAAATGTTTTCTGATGGCGTTATCGATTTAATTTTAAAAGATGTCATTAACGGAAATTATAAAGGCGTAAATGCCGGCAGGGCTTTAGCTACATTTTTAATGGGGTCAAAACGCCTGTATGATTATGTTGATGACAATCCGTTTGTTGAATTGCGATCTTGTAATTATGTGAATGATGTTGCCATCATCAAACAAAACCCTAAAATGATATCCATAAATTCAGCAATTCAAGTTGATTTAAGCGGACAGGTTTGTGCGGATTCTATTGGTACAAGATTGTATTCTGGCGTTGGCGGACAAATGGATTTTATACGAGGTGCCAGTTTAAGCGATGGAGGGAAAGCCATTATAGCCATGCCTTCAATGACAAATAAAGGAATTAGCCGAATTGTGCCTTTTTTAAATAAAGGTGCAGGTGTTGTAACTACCAGAGCCCATGTTCAATATATTGTTACAGAATACGGTGTTGCCAATTTATATGGAAAAACCATAAAACAAAGGGTAAAAGAGCTGGTTAGAATAGCACATCCGTTGCATAGAGAAGTCCTTGAAAAAGAATATTTTGAAACAATGGCCATGTAAAATAACCTAAAAAATGATAAAAGTCGTGATTTCAACTTTTGAAATCACGACTTTTATTTTTGTTGAAATGAGATTCTAAATCGCGTTAAAAATCAAAATACCAGTTAAAAACATCGGTTTTCAATCCGAAGGAAATCCAAGTTGAATCTGATGCTGAAAAACCTTTAGCTGGCGCTATCGGGTCAAATTTTCTATAAGTTAAACTGCCAAATAATTTTAAATTGGTGGCAGGATTAACCAAATAGCCCAATTGGAAATCTCCTATAAAAATGTTGGCGGTATTGCCTTGCCCAATTTTATTTCCGTAATCTGAAGCTCTGTTATCATTGTCTGCATAAACATCACCGCCATAACTAAAATTGTCTGTTCCGTCAGCAAAATCAAATCCTTTTTCCCCGATTACTATCTTTGTATTTACAAACCATCTGTTTTTAGTGTAATTCAAAATACCAATGGCCTCCCAAAAATTTGCTCCCCATAAATGCGCCAAAGGTTGGTTGTTATGTCCGAAATTAAGATTTAATTCGTCATGAGAATAGGTATATGGACGTACTGCATTAAATTCAGCCTGTAAAAATAAATTTTCAACATGAAAAGCATTGTAATATTTTGCGCCAAATTGTACACCAAATTTATTTGCCCACCAACCGTTGCTTTTGGTCATTTCACTAGCCCTAAAATCATCTAATAGAAATTGGGAATATAAAGTAATTGCTTTTAGCTTGTATTTTAAACTGAGTCCGAGCGTTGTGTTTCCTGCTCTTGAACCTGTTGCAAATTCCACAGCAGAATAAAAAATAAGTGGATTTACGTAATTAATGTCGAAACCTCTATCATTCGCATTATCCCAGATAACGGTTTCAAACAAACCTATATTGAATTTTTTTGAAACATTCCAATCCAAATAATGCATAGCCATATATTTTTGCTTGTAAGCACCATCAACCGTTAATTCGGGTCTTACATCCTGCATCCACATAAAAAAATTGGTGTATTTTATTTTCCAAAAATTAGTGGAAATTTTAAAATACGGATAGGGTGAAGCCACATCTGATAAAAATAAGGAACGATAACCATCACCTATAAAATTTTTACCTTCTCCAAACTGAAAATTAAAATGATTGCTTGGCGTATAAGAAATATAGGCTTCAGCTACAGGATAATCATAAGCATCTTCTTGGAAAGGTTTGGCAATGCCGCGTCCCGGTATTATTGCCGGATTTCCTCCCGCAGGTTTTATGGATTCGGCATACTCATTTACATAAGAGGCAAATCGACCTTGACTTTCATAAAAACTTGTCGAAAAACTCAAATTTTTTCCAATTCCTCCATTTATTTGAATGGCGCGTGTATTGTTATACGTTTTTAGGTCTTCACTGTCTTTTCCCAATTGTAAATCAACTACAGGATCTGCAGTAAACCAAAAGTCCTTTCCCTGAACATAAGCCATGTGTTCATTGAGCAACTTTTTGCCAAACCAAGTGGATTTTGGCGTGATTAATTTATTTTTTAAAGCATCTAAATCAACATATTCACTGACTTCATTATATAAATAAGGCTTTACTGCCGTATGTGAATTACTGGCATTGTTTAAATAAGCATCGTACGCATTGTAAGTTGCGTGCGTGAATGGAATATTTAGCTCACTTTTGTGTTCGGGAAATAAAGTAGTTTTGGGTTCTTCCTGAATGAAATCTTTAGGTATAATTAATTCTTTTGACGGTTTAGGTATTTCTGCAACAGCATTCTTTTCTCTAATTTCTTCAGGCAAATTATCTTCCAAAGGGATGTTTAAAGGGAGCACAAATTGCATTTCAATAGGATGATTGTTGTATTTTGCCGGTGATATTTTTGGAAGGGTTTCAAAAACGCGTTCAATTTCTTCTTTTAATTCTTTGTAAGGAGAATTTACGTAAATCACTTTAAAATTTCCGGAAGCATCTACTAAAAAGATAATATTGGTGGTAGCTTTAAAATTGTCTTCTTTTAAGTTTTCAGGAACTTTAAATTCATTAATGACTACATTTTTAACCTGATTTCTGAAGCAAAATTCCATCTCAGAAATATCAACAGCTTCACATTCCTTAAAAACAGGGTATTTTTCCATTTGAGAAAAGACTGAAATTGAAAAAAGAAGTAGCAAAAAACTTAAAATGACTTTGTTCATTATGAATTATTTCGAGACTTTTATAACGTTATTGTTTAATAATTGGTATTTCTCGCCACTTTCAACACAGGTTGCGAATCCGTTTTTGTCAAAATTTAAGCGATGTCCAAATTCGCTAATCCAGCCAATTTGTTTTGAAGGATTTCCAACAACCAAAGCGTAGGGCAATACAGGTTTGGTAACAACAGCACCGGCACCGATTAAAGCGTATTCCCCAATTTCGTTGCCACAAATAATCGTAGCGTTTGCGCCAATACTCGCTCCTTTTTTTACCAAAGTTTTTTGATATTCATCCTTTCTAATAATAGCACTTCTCGGATTTATAACATTGGTAAACACCATACTCGGGCCTAAAAACACATCGTCTTCACAAATAACGCCAGAATAAATGGAAACATTGTTTTGAACTTTTACATTTCTTCCCAATATCACATTTGGCGAAACAACAACATTTTGGCCAATATTGCAATTTTCGCCAATTTTTGAATTGGGCATAATATGACTGAAATGCCATATTTTAGTGCCTTTTCCAATATCACAACCCTCATCTATAACGGCTGTTTCATGTGCGAAGAATTTTTTAGCATTCATGGAATAAATTTCAGTTATTTATTAAAATGATTCAATAATTTTTATAAATAAGTTAAATTTCAGTTGGATGCCATGTTGTTTTTACTTCCAAAGTTTTTTCAATTAAATACGGAGATTCACACGCATCGTTTGACCAATCAGACTTTTTGTAAAAAACAGTTCTTTTAACATTATTGCTTGCCGATTCGCCTATTGATTTTATCATTTTTTCATCCTTTCCGCAATAAACAATTGAATTTACATCCATATGCGATGCCATTTGACCATATAATTCACTCTTTTTCCCTGTTAAAATATTAACAACACCGCCAGGTACATCAGAAGAGTTTAGGACTTCAGCAAATGAAATTGCTGTTAAAGGTTTACTTTCAGAAGCTAAAACAATTACGGTATTTCCACCAACTATTGCGGGTGCAACTACAGAAACCAAGCCTAATAAACTATGTTCTTCAGGAGTAATAATTGCCACCACACCAACAGGTTCAACCATAGAAAAATTAAAATAAGAACTTGCAACCGGATTTACAGCGCTAAATATTTGCTGAAATTTATCACTCCAGCCTGCATAATACACCAGCCTATCAATGGCAAGTTCTACTTCCTTTTGAGCTCCTTTTGCTGTTTCACCTTGAAGTATTAATTCTGCAATAAATTGCTCTTTTCTTCCCTCAAGCATTTCTGCTATTCGGTATAAAATTTGCCCTTTGTTCATGGCAGTTGAACCTGACCAAGAATCTTGCGCTTTACGAGCGATAACAACTGCATTTCTGAAATCTTTACGTGAAGCCAAACACATATTGGCTATAAATTTCCCTGATTTGTCATTTACAGCATAATACCTTCCCGATTCCGTTCTTGGAAATTTACCACCTATATATAATTTGTATGTTTTATTGATGTCTAATCTACTCATCTTCTTTAATTAAAATAATTATTCAAATTTCACATAAGCACTTAGGCCGTGAAGCCCGCCTTCTCTACCAAATCCACTCTCTTTATAACCTCCAAAAGGAGAGGTAGGATCAAATTTATTAAATGTATTTGCCCAAATTACACCTGCATTTAATTTTTGGGTGATATGAAATATTTTAGAGCCGGTTTGCGTCCAAACACCTGCAGATAAACCATACGGAGTATTATTGGCTTTTTCTATGACTTCATCAATGGTTCTGAATGTTTGGATGGCCAATACTGGTCCAAATATTTCTTCTTGAACAATTCTATGAGACTGTGAAACATTTAAAAACAATGTTGGAGCACACCAATTTCCTTCTTTGGGTAAAGCGCATTTGGTTTGGTAAATTTCAGCGCCCTCATTCAATCCAATTTTTATATAATTTTCAATGGTTTGCAATTGCTTTTTAGAATTTATGGCACCAATATCTGTGTTTTTATCTAAAGGATTTCCTACAATTAAAGTATCCATCCTGTTTTTCAATTTTTGAATCACCAAATCGGCAACTGATTCTTGTACAAACAGTCTGGAACCAGCACAGCAAACATGACCTTGATTAAAGAATATGGCATTTACAATACCTTCAACAGCCTGATCAATAGCGGCATCTTCAAAAATAATATTAGCTCCTTTTCCTCCTAATTCTAAAGTTAATTTTTTAGGAGTTCCTGCAATTGCTTTTTGGATGTATTTGCCTACACCTGTAGACCCTGTAAAAGCAATTTTATCAATGTCTGGATGATTTACAATACTCGCTCCTGTTTGTCCTGCACCAGTAACAATATTTATCACTCCTTTTGGCAATCCACTTTCTTGGATGATTTCAGCGAGTTTTAACGCTGTTAAAGAAGTTGTTTCTGCTGGCTTTAACACAATAGTGTTTCCTGCAGCAAGTGCTGGAGCAAGTTTCCATGAAGCCATTAATAAAGGAAAGTTCCAAGGAATTATTTGTCCAACAAGCCCTATAGGTTTTGCTATTCTATTTGGAAAAGCATAAGTTAATTTATCCGCCCAACCTGCATAGTAAAAAAAATGATTTGCAGCCAAAGGAATATCAATATCTCTTGACTCTCTTATTGGTTTTCCTCCATCCAAACTTTCAATAACTGCAAATTCCCTTGCGCGTTCCTGGATCAATCTTGCAATTCTAAAAATATATTTACCTCTTTCTTTTCCAGATAAACTTGACCACCCTAAAAAAGCTTCACGTGCAGCTTTAACCGCTTTGTCAACATCTTCATCAGAAGCATCTGCAATACTTGCTATTTTTTGATTATTTGAAGGATTAATGGTATCAAAATAATTCCCTTTTACAGGTTTGGTAAACTTACCGTCAATGAACAATTCATATTTCTTTTTGATTTGAATATGATCAATACTTTCAGGAGCTTCATCATAAATCCAAGAAGCTTTAAACACATTGTTATTTTCGTCTTTCTGCATAATTAATCTTTTGAAAAATAATTTGGCGATTGGTATATGCCCGTTTCTGCTTTAACCAATTGCATAAGAATATCATTTAATAAGCTACTGGCTCCAAAACGAAAATAGGTTTTATTCATCCATTTTTCGCCAAGGACTTCATTAAGCATTACCAAATATTGTAAAGCAATTTTTGAAGTTGAAATGCCTCCTGCTGGTTTCATACCTACCATTTTTCCTGTTTTTAAGTAGAAATCTTTTATGGCATCAAGCATCACATAAGTAACGGGTAAAGTTGCTGCAGGTTGAATTTTCCCTGTTGAAGTCTTGATAAAATCTGCTCCTGCGTACATCGCAATTTCACTGGCTTTTCTAACATTATTAAGGGTGTCTAATTCCCCAGTTTCTAAAATAACTTTTAAATGAGCTTTACCGCAGGCTTCTTTAATGGTCGCTATTTCATCAAATACAAATTGATAATTGCCTGCAAGAAATTGCCCTCTGGATATGACCATATCTATTTCATCAGCGCCCTGGTCTACAGCGTATTTTACATCGAGTAATTTTACTTCTAAACTGGATTGTCCGCTTGGGAATGCTGTAGCTACGGAAGCTACTTGAATATCACTTCCTTGCAGTGCTTTTTTTGCAATCCCAACAAATGAGGGATAAACACAAATTGCCGCAACAGTTGGAAGGTTATTTAATGACTCATGAGGATGCATTCCTTTGTAGCAAAGTTGCTGCACTTTCCCTTTTGTGTCTTTTCCCTCAAGAGTGGTTAAATCAATCATGCTTAAAGCTAACTTTAAGCCTTTCTCTTTGGAAGAATTTTTAATGCTGCGTGTACAAAATCGCTGAACACGCTCATTAACACCAGTGGTGTCATAAACGGGTAAATTATTTAAATCTGGAATCATGTATTATTATTAAATACACAAAACTACAAATAATTTCTTTCAATTTATACAATACTGTACCTTCCATAGGCAAACGCCATAAAAAAATATTTTTTTGTGTCCCTTGGAGATTGTATTGTTTGACTCTTATATGCGTATTTTATGCCAATTGAATTAGAATGTTTAATTGATATTACAGGTTAATATTTCTTTTTTCTATTCCATTTAGCCTTTAACAAGCCAAAAAAATGAGATGTTTGTTTTAATATTTCTAAAAAAGCCTTTCTAAATTATGATTAAGTTTATTCTACCTTAAAAACAATTGGCAATCCATAGCTTACGCCAACAGGCTTATTTCGTTGCCTTCCCGGAGTCATCTTTGGAAGTAAACTGATAACTCTTACTGCTTCATCTTGCAATTTTTTATGGGGAGCTCTCGCTTGTATACCAGTAATATTTCCATTTTTATCAATTTTAAACACCACGAAAATTTTTTGAATACTTCCGGGGGTTAACCCCAAATCGGAGGCTAAATTTATGTTAAACCTTTCTGAAACAAATTTCGCAATTTGATCAGAAAAACAAGCTCTCAATTCATTATTATTTCCTTTGCAACCAGGAAAAACAGGCACGTTTTCAATCACCACAAATGCAACATCTTCCACCACTTCTTCTTCTTCCACAACGGGAACAAATTTTTTATCCACATTTGTTATGGCCACAGCATCAAGTTCATTGGATTCCGTTGATTCAATAACCGTTTCTTTTATATCGACATCATCCTCCACTTTTAAAATTCTTTCAGGAAGTGTCACTTTGGTTTCAGGCGGTGCTTGTATTTCCTCTATAGGCTTAATTTCAATAGTTTTAGCATCATCTTCAATATTTATTATTGACGCGCTTATTTCTTTAATTTCACGCGGATAAGATTTCATTGTTAAAAATTCATATACAATGAAAAGTGACAGCACTAATCCCAGTTGAATTAACATCATGCTGTAATTTTCAAGTATTGCGTTGGGATATTTTTTGATTTGCATAATAACCTTGTTAAAAGTTAAACAAGAACATTTAAATAAAACTGTTTTCAAACAGCATAAACTTTAATGCAAGAAATTTATACCAAGAACCTTTTTTGGCTACAAGGCCTTGCAAGGTATTTATCGTATTAAAGTTACAACTTATTTAATATATACACAATGTTTTAGGCGTTAAAAATGATTTCAAAAACCAGAAAAATATTCAGAAAAATTTGGGCGTTCCCCGCCAGCTGGCGGGGCGTGCTTTCCGCTATAATCTTTTTAACGGCGAAAAACCGCTAAAAAGTATTTCCGCTACAATCACTAACGCAAGTTGCATAAATAATGATAAGTGATATTACAAACGCATTACCCATTCAATAATCAATATGGAAAAAGAACTTTAGCCCAATTTTGCTTACTTTTGTATGATGACAATTTCCGATACACATACCCATTTATACAGCGAACAATTTAATGATGACAGAAACGAAATGATTCAGCGTGCATTGGACGCTGGCGTTTCCCGTTTTTTTGTTCCGGCAATTGATTCAACTTATCTCAACGCTATGTTAGCCTTGGAAAAATCTTTTCCGGAAAACATTTTTTTAATGATGGGTTTGCATCCCACAAGTGTAAAAGAAAATTTTGAAGAAGAATTGACTGTTGTAAAACATTGGCTGGAAAAACGAAAATTTTATGCTGTTGGTGAAATTGGTATCGATTTGTATTGGGATAAAACATTATTAAAGCAGCAACAAATTGCTTTTAAAACACAGATAAAATGGGCTAAAGAAAAAAAGTTACCCATCATTATCCATTGCAGAGAAGCCTTTAATGAAATTTTTGAAATTTTAGAAGAAATGAAAGACGACCAGCTTTTCGGTATTTTTCATTGTTTTACCGGGAATTTAGAACAGGCAAAAAAAGCCATTTCCTACAATATGAAGTTGGGTATTGGCGGTGTGGTAACTTTTAAAAATGGAAAAATAGACCAGTTTTTACATGAAATTCCCTTAGAACATATTGTTTTGGAAACCGACGCTCCTTATTTGGCACCAACGCCTTTCCGGGGAAAAAGAAATGAAAGCAGTTATATTACAAAAGTTTTGGATAAATTGTCCGAAATTTATAAATTGTCTCCGCAAGAAATTGCAGCAATAACCACTCAAAACTCAAAAAACGTTTTTGGAATCTAATCAAATTGCATATTATAAAACACCTGTTGGAACCGCAAAAATTGTGGGTGATAAAAACG
>JBAZGP010000130.1:0-1425 GCA_041652835.1 Lutibacter sp.
GAGATTTCGCTTATGAAACCCTTTTTTCAAGAGCTGTTTCAACAGTAAGACAGCCTATTGAATCCTTCTTTAATTGGGTAAACGAGAAAACTCAAATCCAAAATGCAAGTAAGGTTCGTTCAACAAAAGGTTTAATTGTACATCTTTTTGGAAAACTAACTGCTTGTTTTTTAAAACCTATTCTCAACCCTTAATTCGCATTAATATCTAATATTTAATATTTCATATCTCATACTTTATATTGAATATTTTTAAAAATCACATTGGCTTTTTCCAAATCTTCTGGCGTATCTATGCCAATGGCCATTTGATTGGTTTCAACCATTTTTACTTTTAATCCGTTGGCCAAAAAACGAAGATTTTCCAATTTTTCAGCAGCTTCCAGCCTATTTATTGGCAATTTAGTGAATTTTAGCAAGGCGGCTTTTCTAAAGGCATAAATTCCGATATGTTTAAAATAAACGGCTTTCGATTCCTCTCTTGGGTACGGAATTGCCGAACGTGAAAAATACATGGCAAAATTTCGTTCATCCGTAACTACTTTTACATTATTTGGGTTGTTAATCTCAGTTTTATCTTCCATTTTTAACATTAATGAAGCAATGTCAATTTCCTTTTTTGCATCTTGTTTAAAAACTTCCAACAATTTCAAAAGTGGCTCTTTTTTTGTAAAAGGTTCATCGCCCTGCACATTTACAACGATGTCAACCTCCATATTTTCTATGGCTTCTGCAATTCTATCGCTGCCAGATTCATGTTCTTTTTTGCTTTTAATGGCTTTTCCACCATTTGATATTATTTCATCAAAAATAATTTCACTGTCTGTTATCACATAAACTTCATCAAATAAGTTTGAGTTTTTTGTGGCTTCATAAGTTCTTAAAATAACTGTTTTTCCTGCCAAATCTTTCATTAATTTCCCTGGAAATCGGCTGGCTTCAAAGCGTGCAGGAATCATGGCTATAACTTTCATTTTTTAAATTTCTTCTTTTTTAATTTTTTTTCTTTCGAGGCTATTTCTTCGATATCTTTTTCCAATAATTCTTTCTCTTTCAAGGCAATTTCTTCCAATTCTTTTTCTTTTAAATAGTTTTTCCTAAGTCGGTTGATGCTTGCATTCAGCTCAAAACCCAACAGCAATATAATAGCATTTAGCCATACAAAAAGCATTAATACCAATAAGGTGCCAATTGAGCCATAAAGTTGGTTGTATGTAGCAAATTTTAAAACATAAATAGCAAATAATTTGAACATTACTAAAGTTAACAAAGTGGTTAAAATAGCACCCGGAGTAAAAAAGGCTTTGTGTTTAACCTCTTTTGTGCCGTATTTATACAATACTGAAACCGAAAAAAATATTAAAACCACCAATAAAAAATACCTTCCCAGTCCAATCCAGTACACGTCGTTTTCCAGCCATCCACT
>JBAZGP010000130.1:1435-5635 GCA_041652835.1 Lutibacter sp.
GTAACAGCAACTATTATAAATAAAATAACCGACAATACTATGGCAATTAACATAGAAATAAAATATTGACGTAGAATATTGCGCATTTCTACCACATGATAGGAATATTCAAATCCGGCAAAAATAGCGCTCACCCCATTGGCCATTAAAAAGATAGAAGCTATAAACCCAAAAGAAAGCAATCCGCCATATTTATTATTCACAATATCACTTATTACACTCTGAAAGGAATCTGTTGTGTTTGGAGGCAATGAGCGCTCAATCATCAACAAAAAATCCCCTTGAAATCCTTCAATAGGCACATAAGGAATTAGAGAAAGTATAAAAAGTAAAAATGGAAACAAGGCCATAAAAAAGCTAAAGGAAATTCCGCCAGCACGTGACGTTAACGCCCCTTTTATAATTCCAAGAACATATAATTTAAGAACCTCATAAACCGACATGCCCATTAAGCCTGGAACTTTAACATTTTTTCCAAGTTTAACAGTCCACTCTAATTTTTTAATTTTATTTATAATGTCCTCAGAATAATTCCTCATTTTTTATCTTCCGTTTTTCTTCATTATTCCACCGCTTTCAAACTTAAATCCATATTGTAAACAGAATGCGTTAATGCACCTGAAGATATATAATCTACACCACATTCCGCATATTTTCTAGCGGTTTCTATATTAATTCCTCCGGAAGATTCTGTTTGACATTTTCCGCCAATTAATTGAACAGCTTTTCTGGTTTCCGCAAAATCAAAATTATCTATCAAAATTCTATGAATACCTTCATGTTCCAATATTTCCTTAATTTCATCAATGCTTCTTGCTTCAACAATAATTTTTAAGTCGAGCTGATTGGCTTTTAAATAATGTTTAGTTTTTTCAATGGCTTTTGAAATTCCGCCGGCAAAATCTATATGATTGTCTTTCAGCATAATCATATCATACAACGCAAACCTGTGATTTTCGCCACCACCAATTTTTACCGCCCATTTTTCAATGGCTCTAATGCCCGGCGTGGTTTTTCGGGTATCTAAAATTTTGGTTTTTGTACCTTTTAGCAAATCGGCAAATTGTTTTGTTTTTGTAGCAATGGCGCTCATTCGCTGCATCACATTTAGCACCAAGCGCTCCGATTTTAAAATGGATTGCGAACTTCCTTCAACAAAAAAAACCACATCGCCATAAGCAACGGTTTCTCCGTCATTTATAAATGTTTCTACTTCTAAATCACTGTCCACATAATTAAAAATTCTTTTTGCCATTTCCACTCCAGCGATAATCCCGGCTTCTTTAACCAGCAATTTGGCTTTCCCTTTTGCAGTTTTGGGAATGCAGGCCAAAGAGCTGTGATCTCCGTCTCCAACATCTTCTCTAATGGCATTGGAAATAATTATATCGAGTTCTTTTTCAAATTGTTGTGGTGAAATCATAAATTGCTTCTATTTTCAAACAAAAATAACTTTTTTATTTTCAAAAAATTCATCTTTAATTATTTTTATATTTACCGAATGAAACGAGCATCGCAAATTTTGACACACAAAGTAATGAATCATGGCGAACAGCATCTGTTACCGCTGAAAAATAAAATTTAAACAGATGAAAATTAAGTTAGTGGCTGTTGGCAAAACCGATGATAAAAATTTGCAGACTTTAATTGATGCTTATCAAAATAGGCTGAAGCATTATATTCAGTTTGAAATTGAAATTATTCCCGATATAAAGAATGTTAAAAACCTAAGTGAAATTCAGCAAAAAGAAAAAGAAGGCGAATTAATTTTGAAAAAATTATCGGCAACCGATACTTTAATTTTATTGGATGAAAAGGGTTCATCTTATAGTTCTGTCGCTTTTTCAGATTACCTTCAAA
Organism: Lutibacter sp.; assembly: GCA_041652835.1. GTDB lineage: Bacteria > Bacteroidota > Bacteroidia > Flavobacteriales > Flavobacteriaceae > Lutibacter. Next base: position 3,296 of record JBAZGP010000130.1, read on the forward strand.
AAAAAATGAATTCGGGAATCAAACAAATGGTTTTGGTTATTGGCGGCCCTTATGGATTTTCAGAAGCAGTTTACAAACAATCACAAGGAAAAATAGCCTTATCTAAAATGACCTTTTCACATCAAATGATTCGGTTATTTGTTGTTGAACAACTTTATAGGGCTTTTACAATTTTAAAAAACGAACCTTACCATCATGAATAAATTAAAACTGGTTTTTGCCACAAATAATCAACATAAACTCGAAGAAGTTAAAGCAATGCTCACCAATTTTGATATTGTAAGTTTGGCCGATATTAATTGCTTTGACGATATTCCAGAAACTTCGGAAACATTGGTTGGAAACGCCATTTTAAAAGCGAATTTTGTTACTGAAAAATATGGATTGGATTGTTTTGCAGATGATACCGGATTGGAAGTTGAAGCATTAAATAATGAACCAGGTGTTTATTCTGCCCGTTATGCGGGAGAAGATAATAATTCAGAAGCCAACATCGCTAAATTATTGCATAACCTGAAAAATAAACCAAACAGAAAAGCGCAATTTAAGACAACAATCGCACTGAATATTCAAGGAAAGCAGTATATATTTGAAGGTCTTTGTAAAGGTGCTATTTTAACCGAAAAGCAAGGAGAAAGAGGCTTTGGATACGATTCCGTTTTTATGCCAGAAGGTTACAACAAATCATTTGCGGAAATGAGTTTAAATGAAAAAGGAAGTCTGAGCCATAGAGGAAAAGCAGTTGAAAAATTAATTACATTTTTAAGTGAATATCATTGGTAAACCCCGTAAAATCATATAGAAACACTTTTATCATTTTAGGCATAACACTCCTTCTTATTTTTATTTTAAATATAAGTTTAGGCTCCGTTCATATTCCTTTAAAACAAATATTTCTTGCTTTTATTGACGGTGAAGTTGAAAAAGAATCGTGGAAATCCATTTTACTAAATTACAGGCTGCCAAAGGCAATTACCGCCATTATTGCTGGATCGGGATTGTCGATAAGCGGATTGTTGATGCAAACTTTATTTCGAAATCCGTTAGCAGGTCCGTTTGTGCTTGGCATAAGTTCTGGCACAAGTTTGGGTGTCGCCATTTTAATATTGGGCGCTTCATTTTTGGGGGCAACAGCGGCAAGTTATGCATTTAGCAGTTTGGGACAGGCAATTGCCGCAAGTATTGGTGCTTTTTTAGTACTTTCAGCCGTTATGCTGGCTGCCATAAAAGTTAGGAACACGATGTCAATCCTTATTATAGGACTTATGTTTGGCAGTTTTACCGCTGCCATAATTAGTGTACTCGCCTATTTTAGTAGTGCAAATCAACTTCAACAATATTTATTTTGGAGTTTTGGCAGCTTGGGAAATTTAAGCTGGAAAGAAATTTTATCGCTATCAATGGTCTTTTTAATTGGAACAACCCTTGTTTTATTCATCATAAAACCATTAAATAGTTTACTTTTAGGTGAAAATTATGCTAAAAGTATGGGTGTTAACGTAAAACGAACCCGAAATTTAATCTTAATTTCAACAAGCTTGTTAACGGGTGCAATTACTGCATTTTCAGGGCCTATTGCCTTTATTGGCTTGGCTGTTCCTCATTTAACAAAACTGCTTTTTACCACTTCAAACCATAAAATATTGGTTCCTGCAGTAGCCATAAGCGGCGCTATTATAATGCTGATTTGCGATAGCATTGCACAATTGCCAACCAGTGAATATACCTTGCCTATTAATGCAATAACCTCATTATTTGGAGCACCCATCATTATTTGGTTATTGGTTAGAAAACGAAAAATTAGTTATTAGTGGAATTGAAAGACCAACATATCATAAAAACTGTCAATTTAAGTATTGGATATACTTCTAAAAAGGACGTGAACACCATTGCTTCTAATTTAAATATTGAATTGACTAAAGGAAAATTGGTATGTTTATTAGGAAAAAATGGTATTGGGGAATTTAATTTGTTAAGAACCTTAACCAAAGTTCAGCCTGCTTTAAGTGGCGAAGTTTTCATTAACAACAACAACTTAAACCTTTTAAACAGCATTGATTTGGCCAAGTCGCTCAGTTTGGTTTTAACTGAGCATTTGCCTGAAAGCAATTTATCGGTTTTTGAATTGGTGGCATTGGGAAGGACACCTTATACCAATTGGATGGGCAATTTATCTGAAACTGATTTAAAATTTATCAACAACGCCTTCGAACAAACCAATACCAAACATTTGATCAACTCAAAATACTATGAATTGAGCGATGGTCAACTTCAAAAGGTATTAATTGCCAGAGCATTGGCTCAAAATACGGACATTATTATTTTAGACGAGCCTACGGC
>JBAZGP010000130.1:5645-7987 GCA_041652835.1 Lutibacter sp.
ACATCATACCATTGAAACGCTGGTTTTGCTGAAAAAATTGGCCAAAACATTCCATAAAACCATCATTATTTCAACCCATGAAATAAATTTAGCCTTGCAACTTGCCGATATATTATGGCTTATGACTCCTTCAGGCTTTGTGGCAGATACTCCTGAAAATTTAATTGAAAATGAAAGTCTAAGCCAACTTTTTGAATCTGATTTAATAGGTTTTAGCAAAACTTTAAAACAATTTACCATCTCTAATTCTCAATTAATTTGATATATTTGGGAAGATTTAAAAACAGAAATGAAAAAAATTCTTTTTATCGCAACAACCATAAGCATTTTAAGCAGTGGTTTAAACAATACAATTATCGCTCAAGCAGCAGCATCTGTTGAAGTTACTGGAAAATTGGCACAAAAATTTGCCGAAGGAATTACAGAAGCCGATTTAAAAACGAATCTTTATATTATTGCTTCGGATGAATTTGAAGGAAGAAATACTGGAGAACCCGGACAAAAATTGGCTGCGGAGTATTTAAAAGATTTTTATATGGGAATAAATATTGCGTCTCCATTGGGTGAAGGCAATTATTTTCAGAAAATTTCTGCGCAACATTTAGGAAAAAATATAAAGCCTTCAGAAAATGTGGTCGCCTATATAAAAGGTTCGGAAAAACCTGATGAAATTGTGGTTATTTCAGCTCATTATGACCATTTGGGAATAGATGTCGAAGGTGAAATTTATAATGGCGCCGATGATAATGGTTCTGGAACAGTGGCTGTTATGGAAATTGCACAAGCTTTTCAAAAAGCAGTTGAAGAAGGAAACGGACCAAAACGCTCTATCTTATTTTTGCATGTTACCGGCGAAGAAAAAGGATTGCTGGGTTCAAAATATTATGCAAATTTTCCTATTTTTCCTCTAAAAAATACTGTTGCGGATTTAAATATTGACATGATTGGCAGAACAGATGAAGCGCACGAAAACGATCCAAATTATATTTATTTAATCGGTTCTGACAAATTAAGCACTGAATTGCATCAATTATCAGAAGATGTAAACGCAAAGTTTACCAAACTAAATTTAGACTATAAATACAATGATGATAGTGATCCAAATCGTTTTTATTTCCGCTCTGACCATTATAATTTTGCAAAAAATAATATTCCCGTAATTTTCTATTTTAACGGTACTCACGAAAATTATCACCGCACAAGCGATACACCAGATAAAATTAATTATGAATTACTTGCAAAACGAGCCAAATTGGTGTTTTATACCGTCTGGGAAATAGCAAATAGGGAGAAAAGAATTGTTGTTGATAAATAATTGGTTGTTGGTTGTTTGGTTAAACGATTAAACAGTTAAACAGTGATTTGGTTGTTGGTTGTTTGGTTAAACGGTTAAACAGTTAAACAGTGATTTGGTTGTTGGTTGTTTGGTTAAACGGTTAAACGATTAAACAGTTTGGTGGTGTTAATGCATTATTTTAAAGAGCAATTCCTTCAAAATATCTCCTGCGGGTAAGGCATTTGCGCCAACACCTTTACTTTTTAAGTCGGCATCACGCAACAAACCGATTATCTGTGATATTTTACGCATTGGATAGTTTTTTGCTGCAGAAACATATTCTGAAACAAAAAACGGATTTACACCTAAAGCCCTTGCTACACTATTGCTCGATTTGTCATTTAAACTATGGTAAATAAGCAACTGGGTAAAAAAGCCGTTCAATAATGAAATGGTAACAACTAAAGGATTTACCTTCTGGTTTTGCGCAAAATGATTGATAATTCTGTTTGCGTTCAGCACATTTTTCTCGCCCACTGCTTTCTTCAATTCAAAATTGTTAAAATCTTTGCTAATTCCTATATTTTCTTCAATATCTTTTCCCGTTATGGTTGAATCAGTAGATAAAACAATCATCAATTTATCCAGTTCATTGCTAATTTTACTTAAATCGTTGCCCAAAAATTCTACCAACATTAAAGTTGCCTTGGTATCAATTTTATATTTTTTTCCTGCTAAAATCCTGCGAATCCAGTCTGCAACCTGATTTTCATATAACTTTTTACTCTCATAAACCAATCCGCATTTTTGAATGGCTTTATATAACTTTTTACGCTTATCAATTGTTTTATACTTGTAACAAATTACCAAAACTGTTGAAGGTTGTGGATTTTCTGCGTAGGAAGCTAATTTTTCTATGGTTCTGGACAAATCTTGTGCTTCTTTAACAATTACCACTTGCCTGTTAGCCATCATTGGATAGCGTTTGGCGTTGTCAATCAAATCTTCCACAACAACATCGCGTCCATACAAAACCATCTGATTAAATCCTTTTTCTTCTTCGGAA